>NZ_VPDQ01000002.1:0-209647 GCF_013417535.1 Acinetobacter sp. YH12241
TCAAAGTAGCATAAATTTCGTATCTTTCATCTTGAGAAAGTTGGGTGTATTTCTTCATTGTGTGCTTTCCAATTGCGAGTTGAAAAAGTCTAATGATTCTATGAATACACCTAACTTTTTCAACTAACTACAAATGTGTTGCACTTGGGATTTGAATCTGCGTAATAATAAATAAGTTTTAAATGATTAAAATAATTATGCTGAAAAAAACATCATTTGAATAATAATGCGTGGGATAAATCAAACGATAAGATCGACAATTTGAATAAAAGTGACTCAAAATAGTGATCTTTTTAAGTACATAAACCTACAGATCACGCTTTGTAACTGATAAAACTTAACCAGAATTAAACGAAATCGAATATTTTTTAAACTAAATTAGCATAAAAACGCAATTCCTCACTGAAAAGTGCTCCTATTCTTACCTAATATGAAATCATCGCACTATTTAGGTGCGCTAAAAAAATACCTGCAACAAATCTCAGGAAGAATGCTTGAATATAGTGCATTTAGTTTAAGTCACAGTATAATAGCGACAAGGTATTTTTATCTTCCTATGTTTTCTTATAAAGATTTCAAGATTTTAGATATACTTTTAAAAGTTGGTACGCTAATTGCTTAATAGATACCAACTTCTAACACGCACTTTGCGAGTGCAACAAAAAACATCGGAGCAAAATGAGCATGGCGAACAAGGTCCTTCAACTCATACAAGAAAGTGGCGCGAAATGGGTCGATTTTCGCTTTACTGATACCAAGGGTAAAGAACAGCACGTTACTTATCCAGCAGACAGTATTGATGAAGATACGTTTGAAGACGGCAAAATGTTTGACGGTTCTTCAATCGCAGGTTGGAAAGGCATCGAAGCATCGGACATGATCTTACGTCCAGATGCAGAAACAGGTTTCATCGACCCGTTCTTTGCAGAGCCAACTGTTGTTGTGACTTGTGACGTTATCGAACCATCAACTGGTCAAGGTTATGAACGTGACCCACGTTCGATTGCTCGCCGTGCAGAAGAATACCTGAAATCTACAGGTATCGGTGATACTGCATTCTTCGGTCCAGAACCAGAATTCTTCGTATTTGACGAAGTGAAATGGGACATCGACATGTCTGGCGCGCGCCACACATTGATCGCTGAAGAAGCTGCTTGGTCTACTGGTAAAGATTACGAAGCAGGTAACTCAGGTCACCGTCCACGTGTTAAAGGTGGTTATTTCCCAGTTCCTCCTGTTGATTCTCATCAAGATATGCGTGCAGACATGTGTGCAAAAATTGAAGAAATCATGGGCCCAGGTCGTGTAGAAGTGCATCACCACGAAGTTGCATCTTGCCAGTTAGAAATTGGCGTGAGCTTCAACACAATGGTTCGTAAAGCTGACGAAGTACAACAGTTCAAATATGCTGTTTGGAACGTTGCGCACCAATACGCTAAAACTGCAACCTTTATGCCTAAACCAATGGTAGGCGACAACGGTTCTGGTATGCACGTTCACATGTCGATCTCTAAAGATGGCAAGAACCTGTTTGCTGGTGATGAATATGCAGGCCTTTCAGAAATGGCATTGTACTTCATCGGTGGTGTGATCAAACATGCTCGTTCATTGAATGCGATCACTAACCCATCTACAAACTCATACAAACGTTTGGTACCTCACTTCGAAGCACCGATTATGCTTGCTTACTCAGCGCGTAACCGTTCAGCTTCTATCCGTATTCCTTATGTTTCTAGCCCTAAAGGCAAACGTATCGAAGCACGTTTCCCTGATCCAATGATGAACCCGTACCTAGGTTTCGCTGCATTGTTGATGGCGGGTATCGACGGTATCCAAAACAAAATTCACCCTGGTGAAGCTGCTGACAAGAACCTGTACGATCTTCCTCCTGAAGAAGAAGCGAAAATCCCTACAGTGGCACACAGCCTTGAAATGGCACTTGAATCTCTTAAAGAAGATCATGACTACCTGCTTAAAGGTGGCGTGTTTACTAAAGAAATGCTTGATGCTTACATCGAACTTAAGACTGAAGATGTACGTCGTCTGAACACGACTACTCACCCAGTTGAATTCGACATGTACTACAGTCTGTAATTCTGATCTGAATTTCACTGTAAAAAAGACCCGCCTTTGTGCGGGTTTTTTTGTATGATGCTGTTATTGATCAAAGATATGAAGTTATGGCACAACGTAAAAGACATACCGGCTTTTTTCCCTGGATTGATCCTCAGGATCATAGTAAAGGCTTTAAACTGAATTTTTCTGAAGTGACCTATGTAGAAGTTGCGCGTACACCTGAAGGTTATAAACAGGTTGAGTTTGTGGCGTTACGTCATCCTGAACTGGCTCTGGACTATGACTACCCCCAAAGTTTTTATCTCACCACAGATGGCATGATTTTGAAAAAGCTGCCAAGTGGAAAATATGAAGTGATTGCCAAGACAGATAATGCCTAATCGTGAAGTTGATAACGTTGTGAGTGTAAAATTTAAAAATCCACATGGACCGCATATACCTGCTGCGCTTCGAGAATGGCTGTATGCCTCAGGATCATTGACGCAGCAATTAACGGATCTGGCTAGTGGACAGTTTCGGGTAGAACCACAGCAGGAACATTTTCAGCGTCTGGAATTTGTGGATGCGCGGTGGATGCAGATGCCACATCAGCATACGTCCTGGGTGCGGGAAAGTTATTTATATGGCTGTGAAGAGCAGCCATGGGTCAAAGCAAAAAGTATATTTCCGATATTAAGCTTGCAAAAACGTGCGCGGATTTTTCAGCATATTGGATCGAAGCCGATTGGCTGGCTATTATTCCAGCGGACCAATCCAAACTGTGAACGACGTGTGATTTATCTGGAAGAGGGTTGGACCCGTCAGAGCTGCTATACTTGGCATGGTTGTAAATTTATCGTACAAGAAACATTTTTACCGGCATTTGAACACTTTATACAAAATCAACAGGCTTAACTTGATATGGCAACTGCACAAGCAATTACCTGGCGTGAACGTCTGAGCGCCTATTATTATCTTTGTCGTTTTGATAAGCCAATTGGCACAGAGCTGGTCTTCTGGCCGACCATGTGGGCGCTATGGGTCGCAGCAAAAGGAATCCCTGATCTCAGTATTCTAGTGCTGATGATTCTAGGTGTAATTTTTATGCGCGCAGCGGGCTGTGCCATTAATGACTTTGCCGACCGTAAAGTGGATGCGCATGTCGAGCGTACCAAAACCCGTCCCTTAGCCACCGGTATTATTAGTGCTAAAGAAGCAGTGATGGTCTTTCTGGTGCTCGTCGCAGCCAGTGCCTGCCTGTTATTTTTCCTACCGATTGAAACCTTTTACTGGTCATTTGGCGCGTTATTTTTAGCGTTCATTTATCCATTTATGAAACGCTATACCCATTTGCCGCAGGTATTTTTGGGAGCTGCGTTTTCCTGGTCCATTCCTATGGCCTATACCGCAGTGGGACAGACACCGGACTTAACTTGTTGGCTTCTCTATTTTGGCAATCTGGCTTGGACCGTGGCCTATGACACGCAATATGCGATTACCGATCGTGAATATGATTTAAAGATTGGCGTAAAATCCACAGCCATTTTATTTGGTCAGCATGATATTCAGATCATTAGTACCTTACAGGCTCTAAGTCTGGTCTTGATTGGCTCAGCATTATGGATTGAGGATTTGCTGATTCCATTTGGTCTGATGGGGCTTCTAGCCGTCGCAATTGATTTTATTTACCAATGGTCAAAAACTCGAGATAAGGACCCGCAGCGCTGTTTCTGGGCTTTCCGTCATAACCGTTGGGTGGGGCTGATAATTTTTCTTGGAATCTTTGCCGCGCTTCTGTAACTGCACCTTGTCGATTCATAACAAAAGCATCCTATAAGGGTGCTTTTTTTTATGCTTAATTCAAGATTCTTCATGAAAATCATAAACAACAATAAGGGATTAGAATATGAATAATGTAGTGAAAAACGGTTTCAAAAAAACCTGTCTGGCACTGGTATGTTCCATGTCATTGTTTATGACTGCGTGTAATGACGATGATAATGATTCGTTCCGACCACAGGAAAGGGTATTTTTAAGTCAACAGTCTTATGATGAGGATACCTTGCCTGAAGCATCGGATATTCAAGTCATACGCTATAATATGCCAAACGTAAATGGTGAACGGGCTGAAGCGACAGCCATGGTGTTTTATCCAAATATACCTCAACCTCAAGACGGATGGAGGGTGGTGGTTTGGGAACATGGCACGGTGGGTAGCGGTGATTCTTGTGCACCAAGTAATAACCAGCTGAATAATAATTTTAGAGGATTGGCCAGCAGCTTGCTTGCACAGGGATATGTGATTGTTGCACCCGATTATGAAGGATTAGGTACTCGGGGGATCCATCCTTATTTAAATTTAAAAAGTGCGGCACAATCGGCTATCTATGCAGTAAGAGCCTTTAAAGAACAACAAGGAAATCGATTTAATGGTGCCTGGGTCTCAGTGGGACAATCCCAGGGAGGACACGCATCACTTGCCACAGCCCAGTTTGCCGATGAAGATCCAAATTATAAGGCAGCAATTGCAGCAGCTCCGGCTTCAAGTCTGGGTTATATTATCAGTGAAGTAGCACCGCAAGCGCTTAATGCTTTGGTTGAGGCTGGACAAGATAATGCTGCGAAAGCGGTCTATGCAGAATTACTGGCATATGCGGCTTATGTGGCTGTAGGGATTAAAGCTTATGAACCACGCTTTAACTATCGCAATATATTCTCAAGCCGTGCAGGGATTGTGGCTGAAAAGGCGGAAGGCACGACTGGAGAAAATGGACTTTGTTTAGGGCCATTGATTACTGAATATATGCAAGATATTGATGATTATCTGGTGAATAATCCGGAAAAAACGGTCGTGGACTATCCGGGATTAGTAGAAAACTTCCAGAATAATTCGTCGGTTGAAAAGTTCCTTGAGAACAATCAGCCTGCAACTGAAAAAATTAATGTTCCTGTGATGATCATTCAAGGTACTGCAGATATGGCTGTTCCGTATCCAGTAACAAATACTTTACAACAGGGCTTGAAAGATATGGGAACCACAGTGAATTTTGTAGAGGTAGAGAATGCTTCACATACCGAGGCCATTGTACAAAGCAGAACCCAGCTGCTGACCTTTATTAATACCTATATGCCTTCAGGTATTTCTGTCAATCCTTAATCCTAAAAGGAGCTTCGGCTCCTTTTTATTCCTTGTGATGCTAGGCCTTGAGCAATCATTTAAGTTTGTTATAGTGGCTTAAGATTATAGGTTATCAGTGTAGGCTCGTTATGTCGGAACAGACAAAACCCCGTAGTATCAAAAAACTGCTTATCTTTGGAACCTTGGCTTTGTGTGTTCCAATTTTTTTGGTGACCATGGCATTTCTGGCAGTTAATAGCGATGCGAAAAATCAGGAAAAATATAAACAGCAACAGGCTGACATGATTGCCCGGATTGAAGCACGCGAAGCGGCTGAAAAATCAAAGGCAGAGCAGGAGACTCAAGCAACTCAAGCTGCTTCCGAAGCTGAAACAAATTCCTCTCATTAAACTATTTATCTCAAATCTCTTTGAAGCTGCCGGATCGTTGGAATTTCAGTGTAGCGGATGACTGTGTAGCCGGCAGCAATCAGCATCGCATCGCGTTCCGCATCTTCCTGTTCCTTGCCAATATGGCTAGGGTCATCCAGTTCTATAATCGCCACTACATTATATTCCCGGTCCATCACCACAAAATCGGTCACTTTACGGTTGAACTTGCTGCGCATTTTCATATTGTCATGTGTGATCAAAGCACTAAATGCGACCTGTGCCAGAATGTGATGGTGCGGAAAAGCATCTTTCAGGCGAGTAAACATCTTGTTTTCGAAAGCTGTAATGACACGCTTGGGATAGAATTTCTTCTGGCGGGTAAACAGATGGGGGAAGAGCAGGCAAATTAAGGCAAAGCTTGCCAGACAGCCAATCACAAAGAATATAAACTGACTCAAATCAAACACGGATCATAAAAGAGAAAAGAATAAAAAAACCCACTTCGCAATGAGTGGGTTTTTCAGAATCTTGGCTCTCCCACCTGGGCTCGAACCAGGGACCTGCGGATTAACAGTCCGTCGCTCTACCGACTGAGCTATGGGAGAATAGATTGGCTCTCCAACCTGGGCTCGAACCAGGGACCTGCGGATTAACAGTCCGTCGCTCTACCGACTGAGCTATTGGAGAATCTGCAAGCGATTATAGAGAGATTTAAAAAGGGGTCAAGGCACTTTTATAAAAAAGCTAAAAAAACTGAATCAAGTGTTTTAAAAATAATCAAAAATGATTGTAGTTCAAAATGTTATGTTTATGTAAACCCAGATTAAGGGTAGAGGGGTTGCGTGATTATTCGCTGCCATGGTTGAGAGTCGCTAAAATTATAAACAAGACTCATATAGATATTTAATCCCAAAAAGATAGACATAAAAAAACCCACTTCGCAATGAGTGGGTTTTTTTAGAATCTTGGCTCTCCCACCTGGGCTCGAACCAGGGACCTGCGGATTAACAGTCCGTCGCTCTACCGACTGAGCTATGGGAGAATAGATTGGCTCTCCAACCTGGGCTCGAACCAGGGACCTGCGGATTAACAGTCCGTCGCTCTACCGACTGAGCTATTGGAGAATCTGATGCGCATTTTAGGCAGGAAAATAAAGACCGTCAATCAATTCCTGTAAAGAAATGAATCATTTGCTTTTTTAATATGCACCTCAGGCCTAAAAATAAAAAAATCACCCATAAAGGGTGATTTTTTAAGCTGGAAATAAAAAATTATTTCTCAACACCAGCAGGTTGACCTGCATATTTCGCATTTGCGTAGTCCCAGTTCACCAGGCTTTCTAGGAAAGTAGAGATGTATTTAGGACGAGCGTTACGGTAGTCGATGTAGTAAGCATGTTCCCAAACATCGATTGTCAACACAGCAATTTTACCGTGCGCCATTGGAGTGTCGGCATTTGAAGTTTTAAGGATAGACAGGTTACCGTTTACTTCATCAGCAACTAACCAAGCCCAACCTGAACCGAACTGAGTTGCAGCAGCAGTTGCGAACTCTTCAGCGAATTTTTCGTAAGAACCGAAAGCTTCGTCAATTTTTGCAGCCAAAGCGCCAGTTGCTTTACCGCCACCGTTTTTAGTCAAGCAGTTCCAGTAGAATGTGTGGTTCCATACTTGTGCAGCATTGTTAAATACACCTGCTTTAGATGAATCACCAGCAGTTGCTTTGATGATTTCTTCTAGAGTTTTGCCTTCAAGCTCAGTACCAGCGATCAGGTTGTTCAGGTTAACCACATAAGTATTGTGGTGTTTGTCATGGTGGTATTCTAAAGTTTCTTTGCTGATGTGTGGAGCAAGAGCGTCGTAGTCGTATGGTAATGGTGGTAAAGTAATGGTTGTCATGTTTTCAATTCCTTGCATTTTGCTGGGTTTTGACAATAAGTGGCGTTATTGTAATAGATTCTTAGGCAAAAATGGGCACTGTGTATAAATAACAATACAGAATAAAGCCTGAAAATTTAAAGATAAAGCCACCAATGTACTTGCCAATCGAAATTAAATCGGATTGTTTAATTCGAAATAACTATACTCAATATTAAATTGTTCTGAAATAGCTTTAGCCAGACGTTGTACACCATATTTTTCAGTGGCGTGGTGGCCGCAGGCATAATAATGCACATCCAGTTCCTGAGCATCATAAAAAGTACGTTCACTGACTTCGCCAGAAATATAAGCATCACAGTCTTGTGCCGCCGCTTTATGAATATAATCCTGTGCACCACCAGTACAGAAACCGACTTTTTGAATCAGGCTCTTTTCGGCAGGTAAATGCAACACATCATAGCCAAGTCTTTCTGATACATAGGCCTTGAATCCTTCTGGCGTCATGGCCTGCTTTAAATAACCAATATTCCCAATTGGACGGCGCTCACTCGGATCAAGCTGTTCAAGGTTTTCCAGTTCCAGCAGGTCTGCAATCGCAATATTATTTCCCAGAGTTGGATGGCTGTCTAAAGGCAGGTGATAACCAACAAGCGAAATATCATTTTGGATCAGGCTTTTAATTCGTTTACCACGCATCCCGGTAATCGGGTAGGCCTCACCTTTCCAGAAATAACCATGGTGAACCAATAATAAATCAGCACCTTGTTCAATCGCAGCTTCGATTGCAGTTTGTGAGGCAGTAACCGCACATAAAATTTTATTGACTTCAGCGCGGCCTTCGATCTGTAAGCCATTCGGTGCATAGTCCTTAAATTCGGTAGATGCCAAAGTCTGATCGCACCAGCGGATAATATCGTTTAAATTCGCCATAAAATTCCTGTCAGTTTATAAACTTGCCAATTCTTACTTATATGTCCAATTGTAACTAAAGCAGCACAAATCTCTGTGGATTTTTTTGTGTTTAGTTATGTATTTGGCATTACAATAGGATACAAATTACTTAGTCATCAACGAATTAAAATATTTTAGAGGATAGCAAAGTGCGCCGCACCTTTACATGGTTACCTTGGGTGTTACTGATTTTAGTCATTATCGGTTTTTTGGGGTGGCAGCAGCTGCAGAAACCTAAATCACCGATTGCGCCGGATGGCGTAAAAATGCCTGCTGAAAAAGTAGAACCGTTGATTGATACTTCGCGTTCTGGAGGGGTTGTCTCCTATAGTGCTGCCGTGAAAGTCGCAGCACCTGCGGTGGTGAATATCTTTACCACACAAAAAGTAAAACAGCAGGCGCACCCTTTATTGACAGATCCAGTCTTCCGTGAATTTTTCGGTGATCAGTTACCAGACCAGTTTGGTCAAAGTCCAAATGAAAACAGTTTGGGTTCAGGGGTAATTGTACGTCCTGATGGTTATATCCTGACCAATAACCACGTGATTGCACAGGCAGACCAGATTGTAGTGGCTTTACATGATGGACGCCGTGCTGAAGCCAAGGTCGTGGGTACAGACCCGGATACGGATTTGGCTGTAATCAAAATCGAACTTGAACAATTACCAGTTCTGCCATTCAAGCTGAGTGGCAATGAAGTCGGTGATGTTGTTCTGGCAATTGGTAACCCGTTTGGTGTCGGTCAAACTGTGACTCAGGGGATTATTTCTGCAACAGGCCGTTCTGATCTGGGCATCAATACCTATGAAGACTTTATTCAGACAGATGCTGCGATTAACCCGGGCAACTCGGGTGGTGCATTGATTGATGTCGCCGGTAACCTGATTGGGGTCAATACAGCAATCTTCTCCCAAACAGGTGGCTCACTGGGGATTGGTTTTGCGATTCCAGCTAAAATCTGTCAACAGGTCATGAATGCAATCCTGAAAGATGGCCGTGTCGTTCGTGGCTGGCTGGGTATCAGTCTGTTGCCGACAGAACGTAATGATGTATTGCAACCTAAAGAATCAGGTGTAGTGGTCGCTGAAGTGCTGGAAAATGGACCTGCAGCAAAAGCTGGCATCCAGCGTGGTGATAAAATCATTAAGGTGAATAATGAAGTGATTACTTCTGCCTCACATCTGATTAATTTTGTCGCTTTACAGGCCCCAAACAGTACTGTTCAGATTGAAGTAGAACGCGCTGGAAAAACCATGACACTGGATGTGGTGATTAGTGAACGTAAAACGCAAAGCAGTTCTTCACAATATATTCCTTTACCAGGTCAGTAATTTTTTCTTCAGGAAAATCCCTCCATGTGAGGGATTTTTTATGCACGATTTATTTAATTAGATACAAAACAAAAATATTTTATGTGAATTAAATCATTTAACTTCATTGAATAAAAATCAAAAAGAGTGAAGAACAATGAGTTTTATGACTGCAGATCAGGCCAAAATTTTATCGAACGTGGCTAATTTAAATATTGAAATGTACAAGCCTCGCTTGGCTCAACTGATTGAAGATAATGCCCGACTGGGCAATACCGCTGTGCTAACGGTATTTCCCAAACATTTGCCCTTGGAAGAAATTCGTGGTCTTTCGGCGGAATTGACTGAGCTTGGTTATAACGTACGCTTTGAGGTGCAGGAATTTTATTATAGCTTTAATGTCTACTGGCTATAATTTTATCAATTGTTCAAAAAAAATCCTGTTCAGGCATATATTTTGCTGCATTTACCTCATAACGAAACTATGAGAAATTTATGTCTTTATTTATTCATCCTGCAGCACGGGCAGATGCACCTTATGTGGTGCTTTCATCCGGACTGGGCGGGCATGCCAGTTTCTGGAATCCTCAAATTAGAGTTTTACAGCAGCATTTTCATGTAGTCACTTATGATCAGGAAGGCTGTCATTCAGATTCTGAACTCTTGCCCATGTCTTATTCGATCGACCATATGGCCTGCCAGATTCTGGATTTATTGATCAATGATGGTATTCGAGAGTTTCATTTTATCGGGCATGCATTGGGCGGACATATCGGCATGCAATTAGCGACCTATCAAACTGAAAGAAAGTTTAAGCTGCTCAGTCTGACCATGTTAAATGCCTGGGGAGAGCTTGATGCCCATACGCAGAAATGTTTCGAGGCACGGACTTCGTTATTGGTGAATAGCGGAGCAGAGGCATATGTGAGAGCACAGGCTTTATTTCTTTATCCGCCGCAATGGATCTCGACTCATATTGATCAGTTAACTGAAGCAGAAAATAAGCAGCTTTTAGATTTTCCTCCAATTTCAAATGTTCTAGCACGCTTACAAGCTGTACAGGCCTTTAAACTGAACGAAGAGCATCAGCAAGCACTCAAAGATGTTCGTGTGCATCTGCTTGCTAATCAGGATGATTTTCTGGTGCCTTATCAACGGTCACAGCAATTACAACAATGCTTGCCGCATAGTCATCTCAGTTTGCTTGATACAGGTGCACATGCTTCCACCGTGACCGAGACAGATCAGGTCAATCAACGGATCCTTTCCTTCCTGATTTCCCCTTAGTCTGCAGTTTTTTAAAAAGCCAGACCTCGTGTCTGGTTTTTTATTTTTCTAATCAATTATTTTTGTAGCATCAGCATGGTTTTTACTTCGAATTGATGCATGAACTGCAAATGCACAAATTGCTACGAGTGCACTTGAATGAAACAGTATGTTCAAAATTGACTCATAGGTAAAAATAGATATTTTACTAAAAATTCAAAAAATAAAATATTAAGTGTATGATATTTATAAATTAAATATAGTTGGCACACGCTTTGCAATGTTTATCTTGTAAATAAAATTCCCGAAGTGGAATCAGAATTTTGAATAAGTGTTAAAAATAATGAGGTGTGAAAATGAAAATAGGTGTCTTCTGTCCAATCGGAAATAATGGCTGGTTACTCTCTGAAAATGCACCGCAGTACATGCCGACTTTTGAGTTAAATAAACAAATCGTACAGCGCGCTGAGTACTATGGTTTCGATTTCGCACTTTCCATGATCAAGCTGCGTGGCTTTGGCGGCAAGACTGAATTCTGGGAACATAACCTGGAAACGTTTACCCTGATGGCAGGTCTTGCGGCTGTCACCAGCAAAATTAAAATTTTCGCAACTGCCGCAACTCTGGTGATGCCACCTGCAATTGTCGCGCGCATGGCATCAACCATTGATTCGATTTCAAATGGCCGTTTTGGTCTGAATGTCGTAACTGGCTGGCAGCCACCTGAATATACCCAAATGGGTATGTGGCCAGGTAATGACTATTTTGGCAAACGCTATGAATATCTGTCTGAATATGTACAAATTCTGCGTGAACTTTGGGCGACTGGTAAATCAGACTTTAAAGGCGAACATTTCCAGATGGAAGATTGCCGTGTTAGCCCACGTCCACAAGCCGACATGAAGATTATCTGTGCAGGTCAATCTGATGCAGGTTTAGAGTTTTCTGCACAATATGCTGACTATAACTTCGTGTTTGGTAAAGGCCTGAATACTCCAACAGCTTATGCAGAAATTAATGACCGCCTCAAAGAAAAAACAGATGTGACTGGCCGTGATGTACAGACTTATGTGCTGTTTATGGTGATTGCTGCAGAAACTGATGAAGAAGCGCAAGCCAAATGGCAGCACTATAACGATGGTGCTGATATGGAAGCGATTAACTGGCTGATGAATCAAGGCGGTAAAGATACCACTTCCGGTGCAGACACCAATATCCGTCAAATGGCTTCTAGCGTATCTCCAGTCAACATCAATATGGGTACGCTGGTGGGTTCTTACGAAAATGTGGCACGAATGTTGGATGAAATTGGTGAGATCAAAGGTACGGAAGGCGTACTACTAACTTTTGATGATTTTATTCAAGGGGTTGAAGACTTTGGTCAAAAAATCCAGCCGCTAATGAAATGCCGTGATCATATTGTCATTGAAGATGAAGCGCCAGTTTTGGAGAAAAGCGCATGAGTGAATCAGTCGTAACAGCCGGTTTTACGGAAAAACTCGGCACAGGAAAAACGCTTAAAGCGGAACCCGAAGCGATTTGTCTTGCACCAGAACAGACAGCCTTGATTGTGATTGATATGCAAAATGCCTATACCTCTCAGGGTGGCTATCTGGATCTGGCGGGCTTTGATGTCTCGAAAACCAAGCCCGTGGTTGAAAATATTAAAAAGGCCGTTGATGCCGCACATGCAGCCGGTATTCAGGTGATTTATTTCAAAAATGGCTGGGATGCAGAATATAAGGAAGCGGGTGGTAAGGACTCTCCAAATTTCCATAAATCCAATGCCTTAAAGACCATGCGTAAACGTCCTGAATTACAGGGGCAATTGTTAGCAAAAGGTGGTTGGGATTTTGAGCTGATTGATGAGTTAAAACCACTGCCACAAGACCTGGTGATCGAAAAGCCACGTTATAGCGGTTTCTTTAATACCGCGCTGGACAGCATGTTGCGTGTAAGAGGAATTCGCAATCTGGTCTTTGTGGGGATTGCCACCAACGTGTGTGTGGAGTCGACACTACGTGATGGCTTCTTCTTAGAATATTTTGGTATCGCACTTGCCGATGCTTGCCATCAGGCCGGTCCAGTCGAAGCGCATGAAGCCAGTCTGTATAACATCAAGACTTTCTTTGGCTGGGTATCAGATACCAAAAATTTTGTAGAGACCTTTCAAAAAGAAAGTGAGTCACTAAAAGAAACTAAATTAGCTGTAAGCGCATAAAGAATTAAAGAACAGAATTAAGGAAAAAATAGTATGCCTAAAGAAATCATTATTCCAGCAGGAACATCGAAACCATTAGCACCGTATGTACCGGCAACCAAGGCAGACAATATCGTGTATGTATCCGGTACATTAGCTTTTGATGAAAATAATAATGTGGTGCATGTCGGTGATGCCGCAGCACAGACCCGTCATATTCTGGAAACTATCAAGCGTGTGATTGAGGAAGCAGGCGGCAGTATGGATGACGTGAACTTTAACCATGTCTTTGTCAAAGACTGGGCAGATTATGCTGCGATTAATGCAGTTTATGCAGAGTATTTCCCGGGAGATAAGCCGGCACGGTATTGCGTACAGACAGGTTTGGTCAAACCTGATGCGCTGGTCGAAATTGCTTCGATTGCCCATGTATAAGCCGATCCACCTGATTCAATCTCATTACTAGATGCCCCAGGTCTGAAACTGAATATTGACTTGGGGGCGGGAGAACAGCATGAATGCCAAACTATCTAAAATCATCACAGAAACAGTTGCAGAAAATAACGCATTAAATAAGGTTTTGGCGACTAACGCATCAGATGACATCTTTACCCAAGTTGATCAGCAGATTTTCCGTCAAGGCATGTCCAATCTCGGGGCTGCAGTCAATGTCATTACCACGCAAGGTGAGGCAGGACAGGCAGGATTTACTGCCTCAGCCGTATGTAGCGTGACGGATACACCACCAACGTTGCTGGTGTGTCTGAACCGTTCTGCTTCAGTTTATGAAACCTTTAAAAAGAATCAGGTGTTGTGTGTGAATACCCTGGCATCACATCAACAACATCTTTCCAATCTGTTTGGTGGAAAAACACCAATGGCAGAGCGTTTCAGTCAGGGGAACTGGAAAACTTTGGTGACCCAGTCACCTGTACTTGAGGATGCCTTAGTCAGTTTTGACTGCGAGGTGGTCCAATGTTTATCCGTAGGCAGTCATGACGTGCTGTTCTGTGAGGTGAAAGCGATGTGCCAGAGTCAAGGCAATGCGCTGATGTACTTCAACCGTTCTTACTGTGAGCCACACAAAATGTGCTAATTCAATTCAATCCTAATCAAGGAGGGGAAGCCGATGCAAGAAAAAGAAACGTGGTTTCCAAAATTTAAGCCTTACCAAGGCAATCTCGATACCACACCCGTGCAAACAGATGAATATCTGCCTGCTGGAAAAAGTATTATTCTCGGGTTGCAGCATGTGTTTGCCATGTTTGGCGCAACCGTGCTGGCACCCTTATTAATGGGGTTTGATCCCAATCTCACGATTTTCATTACCGGGATTGGGACCATTTTATTTTTCCTGATCACGGGCGGTCGATTGCCTAGTTATCTGGGATCAAGCTTTGCCTTTATTGGTGCGGTCGTCGCAGTGACGGGTTATTCAGGGGTTGGAGCCAATCCAAATATAGGATTAGCCCTTGGCGGTACCATTGCTTGCAGTATTGTTTATGCCTTGATTGGTCTGCTGGTGATGAAAACTGGCACCAACTGGATTGAAAAACTGATGCCGCCAGTAGTGACAGGCGTGATCGTGATGATCATCGGTTTGAATCTGGCACCCGTCGCGATTAAGAGTGTTTCAGCGAATCAGTTTGATTCGTGGATGGCATTAATCACCATTATCTGTATCAGTGTGATTGCAGTATTTACCCGAGGAATGGTACGCCGTCTATTATTGTTATTGGGCTTATTATCTTCCTACCTGATTTATTTCCTTTTCACCAATGTGATGGGCTTCGGACCTGCGATTGATTTTACCAAGGTCAGTGAAGCAGCATGGTTTGGTTTGCCGAATTTCCAGAGTCCGGTCTTTGAAATGAATGCCATGCTGATGATTGCACCAGTGGCAATTATCTTGGTTGCAGAAAATCTGGGACACTTTAAGGCAGTCTCTGCGATGACCGGTAAAAACCTGTCACCGTATATGGGACGCGGTTTCTTTGCTGATGGGGTGTGTACTTCATTGTCAGCTTCTGTCGGTGGTACAGGCATGACCACTTATGCCGAAAATATCGGTGTAATGGCAGTCACCAGAGTTTATGCAACCACTGTATTTGTCTTTGCTGGTATCTTCGCAATTTTACTCGGACTTTCGCCTAAATTTGGCGCAGTGATCAGTACCATTCCAGTGGCTTTATTGGGTGGTGCATCGATTGTCGTATTTGGTCTGATTACGGTGGCTGGTGCGAAAATTTGGGTAGATAACCGTGTTGATTTCACCAAGAACAGTACGCTGATTATTGGTGCCGTGTGTCTGATCATGGGTACAGGGAACTATAGCTTGCAGATCGGTGGTTTTGATCTGGGTGGTATTGGTACCGCAACCTTAGCCGCAATTCTATTGAATCTATTCCTGAACCGTGGTGAAGATAAAGAATTACCAGCATCTGAACCAGCTGAAACTGTAACCGAAGTTGAGGCTAAGCCAGTCGTTTAAAATGAGGAGCATTTTTTGAGTCATACAATTGCATTTTTAGGACTCGGGGCAATGGGCTGGCATATGGCCTCCCATTTGCCAAAACTCGGACATCAGGTGTGGGTCTGGAACCGTACTGAACAGAAAGCTGTAGCGCATGCCGAAACTTTTGTAACGCAGGCAGTTGGTATTGAGCAGGCGGTTCAGGCAGATTTTATCTTTTCCTGTTTACCGACCAGTCAGGATGTAGAAGCATTAATTGCAGCTCATCCACCCAAACAAGGTGCAATCTGGATTGACTGTACCAGTGGTGTACCGGAATCAGCACAGAAACTGGCGAAGCTCTTGGAGCAACAAAGCAGTTTTTATCTGGATGCACCGGTTTCTGGCCAAACCATTGGAGCGGAACGCGGTACTTTAACTGTGATGGTCGGAGGCAATGAACAAGCCTTTGAACAAGTCAAGCCGATCATTGATGCCTTTGCAGGTTTGATTGAATATGTGGGAGAAAGCGGTTCTGGTTTTGCGGTGAAAGCCGTGAATAATACCTTAATGGCGACTCACTTATGGGCATTGGCTGAAGGACTGACTGTACTGAAAGGACAGGGCGTTGATTTAAGCAGTGCACTGAACTGTATTAATCATTCCAGTGGTAAAAGCAGCATGTCGGAAAATATCATGGCGCAGCGTGTACTGAACCGTGAATTTAACAAGACCTTTGCACTGGATCTATTGCAGAAAGATATTGGCATTGCTTTGAAGCTGGTACAACAACAGCAACTGGATTTATCGGTGATGTCTTTGGTTCAGCAAGAGTTTCAGCAAATAGCGAAATCTCAGGCCAGTCAATTAGATTTTTCCGCTGCGGTGCAAGGCTTGGAGCAACGTACTCAAATTGAATTAAGAGGATAAGTTTATTTTTAATTTTTTATTAAACAGAGAAACTATGATTCTTTAATTAAAGAACAATAGATTTATCGATTCAAAATTTAAAAAACCGGGAATTTTAATTCCCGGCTTTATTATTGCTAAGATGGCTAAATAGCCTAAGCAATTCTTAACTCTGCTGATTCGATTGATATTCTTGGATCACTTCAAGCGCTGCACGGAAGGCTTCCTGAGTAGCAGGGGCACCGCAGTAAGGCAGGCTATGCAGTAGCACTTCCTGAATTTCTTCAACTGTTGCACCATTATTCAAAGCGCCACGAACATGGCCTTTCAATTCAGTTGGGCTTTTTTGCGCGGTAAGAAAAGCAATGGTAATTAAAGAACGGTATTTACGTGGTAAAATCCCTTCACGTTGCCAGGTTGAACCCCAAGCATGTTCATTAATCCAGTCCTGCAAAGGCTGAGTAAAAGGAACTGTATTGTCCTGAGCACGTTTTACAAAACTTGCACCCATCACTTCAGTACGGACTTTCAAGCCATTTTCATAATCTTGTTGTGACATCATTGACCCTCAATTTTATTATGGGTCTAGCTTAACGTTTTATCTCTTAAATACCATCGTGCAATAGTCGTAAAAAAGTGGCTGAATAGCCACTTGAAATATCCAAAGTGAAGTCAAGAAATAACTTCACTTTGGAAAGCAAGATCCGATTTAGATAAAAGTTCTATCTAAGGACTGGTTGAATGTGAAGGTGCACTTTGAACTGAAGTATCAGTACCTGTTGCATCTGCTTTCGAAATATGAGGATTTTCAAGTTCCAATACTTCCTGTAAATGCAGATCGAAGACATCAGTCAACATGCTGTCGTAGCGACGCGCATTATAGTCCAGCAACTTATTGGCTTCTTCTTCATTAATAAAGCCTTGTTCATGCGCATCAGCCACATGATCAGCAAAACTGAGTCCTTTAAATTGACCTTTGTTTTCGGCTTTTTTAAAGCGATCCCAAAGCTGCTCAATCTCCAATAACATGGTGAAGGTTGACTCCATACGACCATTCACATCATCTTCCGCTGTGCTATAGAAAACATGCTTTTTCAGTACTTTCCGGAAAGCGTTATCTTCCATCATGACATTTGCGACTTCCTGTTTAAGTCGGTCAGATGGCTTCGCGACAGGGCGGCCAAATGGGAAACAGATAAGTTTGACCATGCCAGCAGCAACACCCACCGGGAAATTTGCAAACAGGTCATAAAACGCTTCCTGAGCCGTATATAAAGATTTCTCAATTGCCAATTGTGCATGCAGACGTTCAGCTTCAGTTTTTTTGCTATGTTCAAAGAATTTCAGGATTGCCGTCGCAATAAACAGATGGGCATGAATATCAGCCAGACGGCCAGAAAGCATTTCCTTGCGTTTAATATCACCTGCTAATAAACCTAAACACATATCTGCAGTCAGGGCAAAGTTGGCACTGAGCCGGTTGATAATCTTGTAATAGGGACGGGTAAAATCAACTGCACTTTGTGGCGCAGCACTTGAACCACCGCTAAAAGCATAGGCAAAAGAGCGGGCAGTCCGGTTAAAGGTATAACCCAGATGCTTAAACAACATAGTATCGAATGGATTCAGAGCGGCTTTTGGATCTTCAGCTTGCAGAAGCTGTAATTCTTCATATAGATAAGGATGGCAACGCATTGAGCCTTGACCAAAGATCATCAATGAACGGCTGAGAATATTGGCGCCTTCGACTGTAATCGATACTGGAATGGCCTGATAGTTGAGAGCCAGGAAGTTACGAGGCCCCATTTGAATAGCACGACCGCCCACGACATCCATACCATGATTGACGATTTTACGCATGGTCTCTGTGGCATAGTATTTGGCAATCGCGGTCATAACTGCCGGCTTACCACCTTGATTCAAGCCACAAGTCACTAAATAACGGAATGCTTCCAGCATATAGGCATCACTGGCAATTTCACTATTGGCTTCCTGTACGCCTTCAAATTTACCCACTGAAATCTTGAATTGCTGACGGATTCGCGAGAACGCACTGACATTCAGATAAGTCATTTCGGCACTGGAGGTAGATAAAGCCGGTAGGGAAATACCACGGCCAACTGCCAGACATTCCATCAGCATACGCCAGCCTTTGCCGGCATTTTTCACGCCACCAATGATCCAGTCTAAAGGAATAAATACATCCTTACCTTCAACAGTACCATTCATAAAAGGGGAGCCAGGATTATGACGTGGACCGACTTTTACCCCTTCATGATTGGCCGGTAGCAAGGCACAAGTAATCCCATAATCCGTTTTATCACCGAGTAGATGGTCAGGATCATACATTTTAAAAGCTAAACCGACGACAGTGGCAATCGGTGCCAAGGTAATCCAGCGTTTGGAGAAATTCATTCTCATTCCCAAGACTTCCTGACCTTCAAACTGTCCATAGCAAACCACACCGGTATCTGGAATCGCACCGGCATCTGAACCGGCTTCAGGACTGGTCAAACCAAAACATGGGATTTCTTCACCTTTGGCCAGACCGGGTAAATAACGATCTTTTTGTTCATCGGTACCATAATGTAGTAACAACTCACCCGGCCCAAGTGAGTTAGGCACCATACAGCTCACAGCAGCAGTGAGAGAGCGTGAAGAAATTTTGCTCATCACCCGGCTTTGAGCAAAGGAACTAAAGGCACGACCGCCGTATTCTTTGGGAATAATTAGTCCCAAGAAGCCATTATCTTTAATATATTGCCAGATATGTTCAGGCAGCATTTTCTTCTCATGAATTTCCCATTCATCCAGCATGCTACACAGCGTTTCGACTTCGTTATCCAAGAATGCCTGTTCCTCAATGGAAAGTTTTGGATAGGGATAGCTATTAAAGGTTTCCCAGTTCGGCGCACCCATAAAGAGTTCTTTTTCCCACCAGCTGGTGCCGGAATCAAGAGCCTCACGTTCTGTCGGGCTAATGCTCGGCA
Organism: Acinetobacter sp. YH12241; assembly: GCF_013417535.1. NCBI lineage: Bacteria > Pseudomonadati > Pseudomonadota > Gammaproteobacteria > Moraxellales > Moraxellaceae > Acinetobacter > Acinetobacter sp. YH12241. The sequence goes on from NZ_VPDQ01000002.1 coordinate 19,524, forward strand.
TGGCATCCGCTAATGCCTTATAGGCTGGCCTGGAAATGAAAGACATACGCAAAGGTTCGATCATGACGACCAGACTGATCAGGATCAGAGGAATACCCAGAATCAGTGACCAAGGACTGATAAAGGCACAAACCACTGACATGACAATCAGGGTAATTGCACCAGTGGTACGGGAGAGTTGAAAAAAGAAAATCGCCCATAAACTGGCAATGAGAAGAAGTACGGCGAAAATAAATAGCATTGTTATATTTCTCCAGGGTCATACAATTGTGATGCTGCCGATCTCCCTAAGGTGTCTTCATAAGACTTGATCAATTTTTTTACATCGCTTAAGCAACTGGCAAATTCACAATTGTTGGTGTGAGAACGATCGTTATTAAATATTTCAACGATATATTGAAGTGTTTTATCTGTTTTTGAGATTGTTTGAAAAATGCACAGTCTTCAAGTGAGAACACGCAAAGAAATGTGAAGATAAGTAATAACTTAATCTTTAAGAGAGGGTAGTTAAAATAATTAAAAAGTGAACAAATATAAATTTAGTTAGGCATAAAAAAGCCCTCTACTTGAGAGGGCATTGATCTAAGTCATTTTAAGCTTCAATTGCCTGTACAGCGATTTTCTTCGCTGGATCAACTTTACGGCGTACTTCTGGAACCGGTTCGCCGTAGTATTGACGATCCGCAAAGTAACTTGAACGTACCATCGGTGCTGACCAGATATTCTTAAAGCCAAGCTTACGGCCATGTTCTGCATAACGTTCAAATTCTTCTGGCGTTACAAAACGGTCGATTGGCGCATGCTGTTTAGATGGCTGTAGATACTGGCCAATCGTTACATAATCCACGTCATGTGCTTTCAGGTCGTCTAACAGAGCGAGAACTTCTTCTTCAGTTTCACCGATACCGACCATCAAACCACATTTGGTTGGAATTTCTGGGCAATAATCTTTAAACATTTTCAACAGATTTAAAGAGTGCTGATAATCAGAACCTGGACGCATGGCTTTATACAGACGTGGCACAGTTTCGATGTTGTGGTTAAACACGTCTGGTGGACATTCAGTCATGATGCGTAGAGCAATGTCCATACGACCACGGAAATCAGGTACCAGAATTTCCAGCAAAGTCTTTGGGCTCAAAGCACGGGCTTCTTTAATACAGTCCACAAAATGCTGTGCACCGCCATCCAGTAGGTCATCACGGTCTACTGAAGTGATGACTGCATATTTTAGACCCAGGTTGGCAATCGTTTCTGCCATATGACGCGGCTCGTCTGGATCAAGTGCATTTGGACGACCATGTGCCACATCGCAAAATGGACAGCGACGCGTGCAAATATCACCCATAATCATAAAGGTTGCTGTACCCCCACCAAAACATTCAGGCAGGTTCGGACAAGCCGCTTCTTCACATACGGTATGCAGTTTTTGCTGACGAAGTGTAGTTTTAATACGCTGAACTTCCTCGGGAGCGGCCATTTTCACGCGGATCCAGTCCGGCTTACGTGGCGTTTCAACCGTAGGAACAACTTTTACAGGAATACGGGCGACCTTTTCTGCGCCGCGAAGTTTGATACCCTGTTCAGGTTTACGGTTTTCAGACATATATAACTTTTCCACTGTTTTGAAGGAGGGAGATAAATCAAAGTTAACACTTTTTTAATTATAACGAAACTCGGGTGAAATAGGGCGAAAAGGATTATTCATTTAAAAAATGTTCTTATCACACAATATATGTAAGTTAAATACACCAAATTGGCAGCAATTACGTCATAATATAGCGTAGATTAAAGCAAAATTTTTTAATTTTAAGGAGCGTTGAATGCCACGTAAAAAAGAGGTCGTTAGTGGGACTTTCGTTAAGTACGATGCGGTAGTTCTAGGTTCAGGCCCTGCGGGCGAAGGCGCGGCAATGAAACTTGCCAAATCTGGTAAGCGTGTTGCAATTGTGGATATGCGTGAACAGCTGGGTGGTAACTGTACTCACGTAGGTACGATTCCAAGTAAGGCATTGCGTCAAACGGTATCCAGCATTATCCGTTATCAACGTGATCCAATGTTTCAAAAAGTAGGTGAATGGAAACAATTCACCATGAAACAGGTACTGCGCAATGCACATAAAGTGATTCAGCAGCAGGTGGATACTCACTCACGTTTTTATGACCGTAACAAGATTGATATCTATCATGGTCGTGCTTACATTCAAGACGCAAATACGATCTTTGTATTTACACCAGATGGCATAAAAGAAACTATTATGTTCCAGCAACTGGTGATTGCGACTGGTTCACGTCCATACCGTCCAGAGATTCTTGATTTCAATCATCCACGTGTATTTGATTCAGACAAAATTCTGGATCTGGATTTCTCAATCCAAAAAATCATTATTTATGGCGCAGGTGTGATTGGCTGTGAATATGCATCGATCTTTATTGGTCTGGGACATAAAGTTGACCTGATCAATACTCAACCAAAACTGCTCAGCTATCTGGATGACGAAATTTCCGATGCACTGTCTTATCACTTACGTGAACAGGGTGTATTGATCCGTCATAATGAACAGATCGACTTCCTTGAAACTTCTGATGATTATGTGGTTCTACATACACAAAGCGGTAAGAAAATTAAGGCAGATGCGATTCTGTGGTGTAACGGCCGTTCAGGGAATACTGACGGTTTAGGCCTTGAAAATATTGGCCTGAAACCAAACAGTCGCGGTCAATTAACCGTGAATGAGCAGTATCAGACTGAAGTCGAAAATATCTATGCTGCAGGTGACGTGATTGGCTGGCCATCACTGGCTTCTGCTGCCTATGACCAAGGTCGTTGCGCAGGTGCTAACATGAGCGGTGAGCAAGATGTTGCACCCGTGACTGATATTCCGACTGGTATTTATACCATTCCGGAAATCTCTTCAATCGGTAAAACTGAGCAGCAGTTGACTGAAGAAAAAATTCCGTATGAAGTGGGGCAGGCATCTTTCCGTCATCTGGCACGTGCACAGATTACCGGTGATACGGTTGGTGAATTAAAAATCCTGTTCCATCGCGATACGCTGGAAGTTCTGGGTGTGCATTGCTTTGGTAATAATGCATCAGAGATTATCCATATTGGTCAGGCAGTCATGAACAGCCCGAACAATACGATCAAGTATTTTGTGGAAACTACATTCAACTATCCAACGATGGCAGAAGCTTACCGTGTGGCAACCTTGAATGGTATGAACCGTTTATTCTAATTTGATTTATTCAGGTTAGATCAAAAACCCGCAGGTTTAGCTTGCGGGTTTTTTATTTTCCAGATTGAAAAAATTCAATCTTGTCAGTAATGCTGGAAATTAGGCTGCCATTTTGCGGCATTCTTCAGCACAGCGACGGCAAGCTTCGGCACATTGCTGGCAATGATCATCCTCATGATGGCCACATTCTTCTACACAATAATCGCAAGCTTTAGCACATAGCTCGCAAATCTCTTTGATAAATGGAGATTGCTTTTGTTGCATGCGGGCGCAGAGCTGACACAGATCAGCACAGTCCAGACAGCGCTGAATACATTCCCGCATCATTTCTAAATGTTCTTCTTTCAGGCAGGCACTGGCACAGTTGGTACAGGCCAGCGAGCAGGTCATACATGCGCGGACACAATCTGAAAATTGAATCTCGTTCATTTTCTTCTCCTTTTTGCAGCTTATAGCAATGGCTTGATTTTTAATACACTAAGCAGAAAAGGAAAAATACACTAGGCAGTTTGAGTGAGAAAAAGTAATCCAATCACCGATTTTGTTAAAAGCTGTATTTCTAAAAAATTTAATTCAAAGCATCTATCCTGATTTTCCCAAAATAGGATGATTAAAGATTTAAAAATAAAACCATTGAGGCGGTCATTCCTCAATGGCGGAAAATCTACATGATGAGTCGTTATTGTCGAAGGCTTAAATGACCTTTCTCTTTATTATATTTTTATGGAGATTAAAATGGACGACTACCTGCCAGGCTGATCCGTTTTAATAAACGGCGTTGATCAGCGGGGAACGGACGGCGTGAATGTAAAGTAACTTGATTGTCCCAGAATACGATATCGCCTGCTTCCCAATTGTGCTCATAAGCGAATTCAGGTTTTAAGACATGCTCACGTAATTTTGCAATCAGTTCATTGCCTGCCTGATCATCATAATTTACCAACTCAACTTCGGTATGAGTATTTAACCAAAGTGCTTTACGGCCAGATTGAGGATGGGTACGTACCAGTGGGTGCGGGTAGGCATGACCTAAAATTGGCTGATCTTTAAAGCGATATTTTGGCATATTACCCGCATAAGCGTTACTACCTTTATTGCTCTGGAAGCGTACAAATGGATTATAGGTAATGAGCTGTAATTGATTGATTTGTGCTTTGGTTTCTTCATCTAATGCTTCATAAGCCTTGATGGTATTGATCCAGGACGTCTGGCCACCGTCTTTTGGCAGTTCAATGGCATAGAGTAAAGAGCCAAAAGAAGGTAACGGTGTCCACTGGTGATCGGCATGCGGTGCAAGTTCACCATGACCGGTGTAATCCCCTTGACCGACTGCATTGGAAACTGGTACGACATCAGGTGGAGTGCCCGTATCTGTTTTAGAAGCCAGCACTGGCGTGTCGGCATCTGGACGGAAAATCGAACCGAAATAGGTGGCAAATGCCAGATACTGTAGATCATCCAGACTTTGATTCTTAAAGATCAAGATCAAATGTTCAGCCAGAGCCTGCTTCAGACGCAGGATAGTTTCGCCAGATTGGGCTTTACGGGCATCGAGGCCATAAACCACTGCGCCTAGGGCTTGATCTGCCTGCGGGACAATTTTGATTTCATCAGTATTCTGGAACTGATCTTGCTGATGCCAGCGTGGTGCATCGTGAATGGCTTGTGAAAGTTGGGTCAAGCTTGTCATTGGAAAGTCTCTGAATTTTCTTGTTGCAGAAAATCTAAAAAAAACCAGAGCAAAAATAAAATCACAAGAATTGCTAAACTTATGAAAAACCGAATAAAAATATCTAAATGATTGATTTGAAATCTTTTAATTAATATGGCAAAACAAAGTCCTAAAGCTGCTGAAAAATGTCAAATATTTGACAATCAGTGTGCACAAAACGCCTGATTAAAGTACTCAAACAGCTCCGGAGTCTGGCTCCAGAGCAATAGAGAAATAGCGAGGAGAAGTACCATCGCTACCGCAATGGAAAGCTTGAGCAGAAAGGTCGAATCAGTCATGTACGATTTGCTCCTCATTCACCCATACGTGCACCAGTACGCCAAAAATACTTAAGGCAATCGACAGCATCCATACCGCATTATAGTTGCCACTCATGTCATGGTTTACACCACCAAGCCAGCCGCCAAAGAATGAACCGACCTGATGGGTAAAGAATACAATCCCGCTGAGCATAGTTAGATATTTCACGCCAAACATATTGGCAACAATACCGTTGGTCAGTGGTACGGTGGAAAGCCATAATAATCCCATGATGACACCAAACGCATAGACCGTCCAGGTGCTTAAAGGCAGCATCAAAAAGGCGATAATCGCAATCCCGCGCAGACCGTATAAGCCCATTAGCAGACGTGGTTTGGAATACTTTCCACCGAGCCAGCCAGCCGTATAGGTACCGACAACATTAAACAGGCCCACCAGCGCCAGGAAAATGGTGCCAGTTGTAGCATTGAATCCATGATCAATCAGATAACCCGGCAGGTGAATCCCGATAAAGACCACCTGAAAGCCACAAACAAAAAAGCCCATCGCCAGAAACCAGAATGGCTTATGGTTTTTGACTACCACTAAAATCTGTTTAAAGCTGAGTGATACCTTATTCGGTGTAGATACGGCATTTGGATCGACATACATCGGGGCTTTTAGCATCCAGGCCAAAGGTACAATCAAAGCGATTAAAATTGCGCTGACGACAAGTGCTGCTGACCAGCCGACATTCTGTAAAAGTAACAGCGTTGAGGGCAGCATAATAAACTGGCCGAAGGAGCCTGCTGCACTGGCGATCCCCATTGCCAGACTGCGTTTTTCAGGTGGTGCAGCTCGTCCAACCGCAGACAATAAAACTGGGAAAGAAGTGGCAGACAAAGCTAAACCTAAAATCAGTCCGACGCTGAGATTCAATAATAATCCAGTCGAACTGACAGCCATCAATAACAGGCCAAGCGCATATAAGGCACCGCCAATGGCAACGACAATCTTGCTGCCATATTTGTCAGCGAAGGCACCAGTAATAGGCTGAACAGCACCCCAGATCAGGTTCTGCATGGCAATGGCCAAACTAAAGACATTATGACCCCAACCAAATTCTTCACTCATTGGCACTAGATATAGGCCAAATGCATGACGAATCCCCAAAGATAAAGCCAGAATAATGGCAGCGCCAATCAGCATTAAAATCAGGGTCCTGGAAAATTGACTGTCAGCCATAAGTCATTCAAGCATATAAAGTTGATAGGTATAGTATTCGATTCAACCTAGAGAGGCGATAAAATAAAAATTAATCAAACGATAAATTTTTTTTATAGTTATATAAAATGCCTAAACGCAGAACAACGGCCGTAGCCATTGTTCTGAAGCATTCAGTTTTTTAATGAAAGAATTAATTGATTAAAAGCGCATCCCGAATCCGGCATAGGCCAGAATTGGATTGACTTCAATATCGGCCTTAGAGGTAATTAATTCCCCCAAACTATCATCAGAAACAGTAATAGTAGTTTCATTTTTAAGGTGGGCATAAGACACTGAACCCACTGCAAACCAGCGTTCATTAAAATCATAGGTGAAACCGACGGTGGCTATCGGAGCGAATGCATCGGTTGCTTCAAGATCTACTGTAGGATTGGCATTGCTCGGTTTACCTTCCAGTGAAGCTCCGGCATTGCCTTCTTTGATATTGGCAATCATATGACCGGCTGCAATCAAATCCTGTTCAGTACGCGGGTTAATCTCCAATTCATTAAAGTAAGCGTACATTACCCCTAAGCCGACATAAGGGCGAAACTTATTAACTCCGGTTTTTCCAAAATGATATTGTAATTCAAAGGCAGGCGTCCAAGCACGTGCTGACGCTGCAGGACCATGAGCTTCTAAATCAGTAATAAAAATATCATTTTGCAGATCGATATTCAGGAATTCTAAAGGCAAACTACCGATTTGAGGTGTAGCGATCGCAGCGAAAGGAGCATAAATTTTTCCTTTGCCCTGTAAGTCCACTTTGGGTGGAATGCCGGCTTTCATTTCAAGTGATACGTGATCGGTAAAAAAGTAATTACTTAAAATCCCAAGGGTAGTGACATCATCTGCTTCCAGACCTGTGCCTGGATTATTCCACTCCTCCAACCCTTGAATTCGTGAACTACCGCTGAGTCCACTACCTAATTCACCACCGGTAAAAAAACCCAGAAATTCTAATGCTGCTGCAAGACCCTCTTGGTCAACATTAGAATTCAAGTTATTCAATACGGTATCGACTTGAATAGCACCATTTCTGGCAACTTCACCATTTTTTACAGCAGTATTAACTTGAAAGGGCTGAGCTTTTCCTTGTGGCATGACATGCAGTGCACCGACTGAAACGGAAAATCGTTTAAAGCCATCGCCATCCTGTAGGCTGAAATATGGGGATTCTGCATGTGCAAGCAGGGGTAATGTGGCTAGACCTGCCATGCATACCATGATTGTCTTCATTGTTCAGAGGACTCCTTGTCCGTGCTAGTTATTTGTTTTTCTATTGAACAATTTAGTTAAATCTTACCAATTTACACAGTTACAGAACGAGTAGTGAAAAGTTAACAGAAAGTAAAAAATGCCAAAGTTTGTATAAATTGTATTAATAAAATATATATTTATGTAAAAATTATTATGAATAGTGAAGATAAATAGGATATTAATTTTTATAAAATTTTCAGTTTTATCGAAGTAATAGAATAATAAGTGGGTAACATTTTTCTCATTAATCTAAGTTTTAAATAATGATTTAAGCTTTCTATCCTGGACGTGATTTGTACAAGAAATCAGGAAATTTTCTGCTTTAAACTCACTAGAAAAAGCTTGAATAAATTTAGCTAACCGATGGTACACAGCAGATAGAGTTTTTTTGTACAATAGCCGCATAAATTATTGAGTATTGCGCATGAGCTCCCAAAATTCTCCCAAGAAAAAGCCACTGGTTAATTTACCGTTTCCATTAAAACAGGCAGAACAATCTGCTTCAGATGAAGTTCTGGAAGATCTGCGACCTAAACCGCAGCGTTATGCCGATCGTACTTGGATGCCACCTCGTGGTACACGCCGTTCAATGGGCAAACGTTAATAAATAAAAAAGCCATGAAGTTCATGGCTTTTTTATGAGTAAAATTTGAGATTTTCTTAGCGAACTGTTTTACGCGCCTTATTTTCAGGTTTTGGCGGGGCAATCTCACGATCGCCTTTCCAGACATCAATAAAGTCTTTTTCATTGATATTATAAAGTTCCAGAAGTGCCAAAATCACAGCACCAAACAGCATGGAACCTTCAGAATTATTCTGGAAATCAAAAATCTTGCCATTCAGGTTATGCAGAATATCTTCAATCTCGAATACACGATCACGACCATTGCTGTCGACCGGATAAATCTGAGTGTTAAGCAGAATCTTGGCCAGACTCTTTTCATTGTCGGTCAGTGCCAGAACATCAATCAGCTCATCTGTTGCCGGAGTAAAAATCACCGAATCCCGAAAGATGGTATGCAGGAATTGCGACGTAATTTTCGGAAGCGCTTTTTCTACAAAAGGCCGGAAAGATTGCGGAAAAATGACATTGTGAGAAATGCCTTTGAACATAGGAGCGATCTCTTCGACTTTATAACCAGCAATGCCACAACCGACCGAAGTAATAAAATATTTAATTTTAGGATGGTTCTTGGTGTAAATCTTGAAGTCATCAATATAGTGCTGGATTTGTGAGAGAGGCATCTGTTGCAAATGCTCATTCATAGTCGGAATGGCATAACTTTGACCTGCCCAGCCACGACCAACCCCCATGACCGCCCCAAAATGCTCATAAGCTGTTCTGGCTGCTCCTCCGGCATGTTGTCCAGCCAAGTTGCTTCCGAAAACAAATACCGTATTTTCTGGCAGAGATTTAACAATACTTTCATCGTGATAATGGTAAGTCATGGCTTTTTTATTCGATGTCCTGATTAGCTTCATGTTGCCTTTGAACGCTATAAGGGTCAAGGTGAAATTAATCTTTATTACATCATCAGATAAGGCAGAACTTTGTCCAGAAATTTTAGCTGAATAGCGAATAAGCTAGAATGAAGTAATGATCCGGCTCGAAATTTATGCTGATTCAATTTTGATAGAAAAGTTTAGATCTAAAACGACTTTAAGCTACGAAAGCATAATATTTCACTCGATTTATTTTACTAAACAGAAACCTGGATAGGGATTGAGTAATTCAGTTTTACCCCCATAATAAATTGAGTCGATATCCGCAGTGAAATGATTAAAGCTATGAGTGATAAACAACCCTTTGAACTGGTGACCAATTATCAACCTGCTGGCGATCAGCCACAGGCCATTGAAAAGCTGGTCAAGGGTATAGAAAAAGGCTATCACGATCAGCTTTTGCTGGGGGTTACCGGTTCAGGTAAAACCTATACTATGGCCAATGTCATTGCCCGTACCCAGCGTCCGACTATTGTCATGGCCCATAACAAAACGCTGGCTGCACAGCTCTATGGCGAATTTAAAGCATTTTTCCCGAATAATGCGGTTGAATATTTTGTCAGTTATTATGACTACTATCAGCCAGAAGCCTATGTACCATCTTCAGATACCTTTATCGAGAAAGATGCGGCAATTAATGACCACATTGACCAGATGCGTCTTTCGGCCACCCGTGCACTTTTAGAACGTCGCGACGCAATTATTGTCGCTTCAGTGTCTGCGATTTACGGTCTGGGTGATCCGAATGCCTATATGAGCATGTTGCTGCATGTGGTCGAAGGCGACCGTATTGGACGTGATGATATTATTCGCCGTCTGGTTGAAATGCAGTATTCGCGTAATGAACTGGAATTCCTGCGCGGTACTTATCGTATTCGTGGTGAGATCATTGATATTTTCCCAGCCGAATCGGATCAGGATGCCATCCGGATCGAACTGTTTGATGATGAAGTCGACTCCATTCGCTGGTTTGATCCTTTAACCGGGAAAATGATCCGTAAAGTGCCGCGTGTCACGATCTATCCTAAAAGTCACTATGTAACACCGAAAGATAATCTGGCTCGCGCGATTGAAACCATTCGAGATGAATTAAAAGAACGTCTGGTCTTTTTCCGTGAAAATGACAAGTTGCTGGAAGCTCAGCGGATCGAGCAGCGTACCCGTTATGATCTGGAAATGATGCAGCAGCTCGGTTATACCAACGGTATCGAAAACTATTCACGTCATTTATCGGGTCGTCCGGCAGGCGAAGCACCGCCGACGCTTTTTGATTATGTACCCGATGATGCCTTGCTGATTATCGATGAATCGCACGTGACTGTTCCACAAATTGGAGCCATGTACAAAGGTGACCGTTCCCGTAAAGAAAATCTGGTGAATTACGGTTTCCGCTTGCCAAGTGCGCTGGATAACCGTCCAATGAAATTTGAGGAATGGGAACGTATTGTACCGACGACCGTGTACGTCAGTGCCACACCTGCACGATATGAACTGGAAAAATCTGAACAGGTGGTCGAGCAGGTGGTTCGTCCAACCGGTCTGATTGATCCGGAAATTGAAATCCGTCCAGTCTTGACGCAGGTCGATGATGTATTGTCTGAAATCAATATTCGTAAGGAAATGAATGAGCGTGTGCTGGTGACGACCTTGACCAAGCGTATGGCAGAAGACCTGACATCCTATTTAAAAGAATATGGAATCAAGGTTGCCTATTTACACTCCGATATTGATACCGTAGAGCGTGTGAAAATTATTCATGAGCTGCGTACCGGTGTGCATGATGTGCTGGTCGGCATTAACCTGCTGCGTGAAGGTCTGGATATGCCAGAAGTTTCACTGGTTGCTATTCTGGATGCGGATAAAGAAGGTTTCCTGCGTTCAGAACGTTCATTGATCCAGACTATTGGTCGTGCTGCGCGTAACTTGAAAGGTAAAGCGATTTTGTATGCGGATCGCATTACCGATTCTATGCAAAAAGCGATTGATGAGACTGAACGACGTCGTGCCAAACAGATCCAGTTTAATGAAGAGCATGGTATTACACCACGTAGTGCAGTGCGTCAGGTGATTAAGGAAATTGATACAGGCGAAGTGCTGGATGATGAAACTATTGAGCTGAAAGCTTCCGATCAGGCCCGTGCAATTAGTGCAGATGAACGCCATATCATGGCCGATCCAAAGATGTTCGCGAAGCATATCAATAAACTGGAGAAAGAAATGCTCAAGGCTTCAAAGGAGCTACAGTTTGAGCAGGCCGCACGTATACGGGATGAAATTTTACGTTTAAAAGCGCAGATGTTAAGTTAGGTCTGTGTATAAATTACAGATTTAAATTACGTAAAATCAATCACAAAACTAACATAATGCTACAAAATATGTCTGCGGATGCCGCTATTGTAAGTACGAAATATTCATGTTGAAAATTTTGTCCTGATCAAATAGGTATCGTATGACAACTAAAAATAATCTCCCTCATGCGGGATTGAAACTTGCAAAAATTGCAGTGGGTGGTGCAGTTCTACTTGGACTCGGGGCTGCAACCATGGCTTATGCCAAGAACGATTCTTTACCCACTGTAGAGAAAGTTGAACTGGACCGTTATTTGGGCACCTGGTATGAAGTGGCTCGTAAGCCACTTACATTCCAGAACAAGTGTGATCGTGACGTTACGGCGACGTATACATTAAATGAAAATGGTAACGTTAATGTAGATAACCGCTGTATCCAGAAAAATGGTCAGGTGACTCAATCCGTAGGTGAGGCATACATTCAGAATGCACCTTATAACACCAAGCTTAAGGTAAGTTTCTTACCAGAGTTTATTCGCTGGTTACCAGTGGGCCGTGGCGATTATTGGGTATTGAAGCTGGACGATAATTATCAAACCGTACTGGTCGGTGAGCCTAAACGTAAATATATGTGGGTATTGTCACGTGATCCTCAACTGGATCAGAATGTGGTGAATGAATACCTGCAATATGCGCAATCTGTGGGTTATGATTTGAGTGATGTAATTCATACTAAACAGACCCAACAGGCAAGAAAATAAAAGGCCACTCGGGTTATTTATAAAAACCATGCTTCGGCATGGTTTTTTTAATCCTTCTCTTTTTTAAATTATGTATTTTGCCTTGTAATTACCTTTGGCCTTTGGGCAGATGAATCTTCAAGCTTTATTTTAGACTAATCGTTATAATGCGCTGGAATGATCTTGGGTTTGAAGCATGTATAAAGGCATTGCATTATCGGTATTGGCATCAGTAGTATTTGGTGTTCTTTATATATTCACGCCATTTTTGCAGCCTTTAGACAGTGAACAGACCTTTGCCTGGCGGATGTTGGCGACCATTCCATTTTTGACTGCGTTCATGTGGTGGTCAGGTGACCTCAGCCATATCATTCAAATTTTAAAACGCATTCTCAAACAACCTGCTTTTCTGATCTGGTTGATCATCAGTTCCCTGTTATGTACGACACAGTTGTGGCTCTTTTTATGGGGACCAATTAATGGCCGCGGTTTACAGGTATCCCTGGGATATTTCCTGTTGCCCTTAGTCATGGTGCTGGTCGGATGTGTGCTTTATAAGGAAAAACTATCGCGCTGGCAGATGGCAGCAGTCGCACTGGCCATATTAGGTGTGGGACATGAAATCTGGCGAATCGGTTCGATCGCCTGGGAAACGGTCTATGTGGCTTTGGCTTATCCACTGTATTTCTTCCTGCGCCGTCGCTTTGGTACGGATCACTTGGGTGGATTCTGGTGGGACTTGTGTCTGATTCTGCCAGTGGCTTTCTATCTGGGCTTTGTACATAGCGATTCTCTCAAGCTTATGGTCAGTTTCCCTCATCTCATCTTGGCAGTGTTGGGTTTGGGCTTCTTAAGTGCTTTAGGCTTAGGTAGTTATATTCTGGCAAGCCGTTATCTGCCTTTCGTAATTTTTGGTCTGCTGAGCTATCTGGAGCCAGTACTTTTGGCTTTTGCGTCTATGGCATTAGGGGAGCGGGTTGAAGCCGGCGAATGGCTGACCTATCTTCCGATCTGGCTGGCCGTCGTATTGTTGGTAATTGAAGGTATACTACACATTATTGAACAACGAAAAAGACGCCTGACACTAGCACAAAATTTAGAGCGTTATCAGAAACGTTTAGATTCTTGAATGATAAATTTGGCTGAATAAACAACATTTAACAAAAATCTGGTTTTTACAGGGAATAGATGATTTTTCAAATTTTAAATGCAAAATCATCTGACTAATTACAATTATTTTCAAAATTTATAGTGAATATATCGGATTTTCGGCCAGAGTTAATCAGCTTTTGATTCAAACTTGCGGCCAATTCCATTACAATTATCGGGTTTTGAAATTTATGCTTAGATTTACAATTAATTAGAGGACGTATCTGTGAGCAAAGACACTATCGTTGCCCTCCATGCAGAGCACCAAGGTCGTTGGAAAAACCGTGAAGAACTTGCGGAACGTATGATTGCCCTAGTAGGTCAGTTATATCGTGAAAAAAATATCGTAGCTACAGTTTACGGTCGCTCTTTAATTAACCGTTCTGTAATCCAGATACTTAAAGCGCATCGTCGTACTCGCGTATTAGACGTTGAGCTTTCTGTTGTAGACACTTTCCCAATCCTTGAAGCATTGGCAAAAGTGGAAAACATCGGTACTGCTGAAATTGATCTAGGCAAACTTGCTGTTGAATTCAAAGCAAAAGGTGGTGATGTTAACGCATTCGTTGCTGACGCTGTGAAATCACTTGAAGGCAATGCAACTTCTGTAGAAGGTAAAGACGTGGTGCTTTACGGTTTCGGTCGTATCGGTCGTATCCTGGCCCGTTTGATGATCAGCCAGTCAGGTCTAGGCCGCGGCTTGAACCTGAAAGCAATCGTAGTTCGTAAATCATCTGACGGTGACCTTGAAAAACGTGCGTCTTTATTACGTCGTGACTCAATCCACGGTCCATTTGCGGGTACGATTTCTGTAGACGAAGAAAACGAAGCAATCATTGCAAACGGCCAGTTCATCAAAGTGATCTATGCATCTAATCCATCTGAAGTGGATTACACTGCATACGGTATCGAAAATGCTTTAGTGATCGACAACACTGGTAAATGGCGTGATGCTGAAGGTCTTGCTCAACACCTGAAATGTCCAGGCGCTGCTCGCGTAATTCTGACTGCACCTGGTAAAGGTGACATGAAGAACGTTGTATTTGGTGTGAACCAGGCTGACATCCTTGATGAAGATCAAATCATCTCTGCTGCAAGCTGTACTACCAATGCGATCACTCCAACACTGAAAGTGTTAAACGACAAATACACAGTGATCAATGGTCACGTTGAAACAGTTCACTCGTTCACAAACGACCAGAACCTGATCGACAACTACCACAAAGCTGACCGTCGTGGCCGTGCTGCAACATTGAACATGGTTATCACTGAGACTGGTGCTGCTAAAGCGGTTGCGAAAGCACTTCCTGCACTGAAAGGCAAGTTGACTGGTAACTCTGTACGTGTTCCTACGCCAAACGTATCTCTTGCAATTCTGAACCTGACTTTAGACAAAGAAGTTGATCGTGATGAAGTAAATGAATACATTCGCCAAATCTCAATCAATTCTAACCTTCAAGGTCAAATCGGTTATACAAACTCGACTGAAGTTGTATCTTCTGACTTTATCGGTTCTCGTACTGCAGGTGTATTCGACGCTCAAGCGACCATCACTTCAGGCAACCGTTTAACTTGCTACGTTTGGTATGATAACGAAGTAGGTTATAGCTGCCAGGTACTTCGCATTGCTGAACAAATGGGCGGCGTAAGCTATCCAAAAGTTCCTGCTGAAACAAATGCATAATTTGTAGAAGTCATCTAAAAAAAGAGCCTCTTTTGAGGCTCTTTTTTATTGTGGAAGATAAAGGTGGAAAATTAGTTTTATCAAATCATATGCATTAATTGATGGAAAATTCACCTTGATACGCTCATATGAATCTGTTAGCTTACAAATGGTAAGTACATTAAAAATAGTAAGTAATAACTAAAAACCGTGATCAAGAAAGGAACTCTTCAATGACCAAGTATGCAATCAGTCCATTACTGGGGCAGGTGCTATCTAATGAATGCCCATCCCGTGAAATACTGGAACATCTCACCAATAAATGGTCGATCTTGGTTTTACGTTGCCTGAGTGAAGGTGTGCATCGCTTTAGCGAGTTGAAACAGCGCATTGAAGGTGTCAGTGAAAAGATGCTTTCCCAGACTTTAAAAATGCTGGAACAAGATGGTTTTATTCTGCGTACTGTCTATCCGGTGGTGCCACCTAAAGTAGAATATCAGTTGACGATTACTGGCTCACAAGCAGCTGAAAAAATAATGAATTTGATTGGCTGGATTGAGAAAAGCCTGCCTGAGATTTTGGAAAATAAAGAACGTATATAACAAATTTAATTTAGATTAAATTTAGAAGAGACAGTAAATGGATATATCTAATTGGGACTGGGGGGCAACGGCCACGCTTATAGCGGCTGGGGTGGCATGGCTGATTTCAAAGGAATGGAAGACTCAGAAAAGTAGTGAAGTAATAGCTAATGAGGCTCAATCATTATTAATGTTAATAAATGATTATGATAGTCAATGCTTAGAAGTTCATAGTGCAATTATGAACCAAAGAAGAGCTATAGTAGAACTCGAAAATCTTAAGAATATAGCTTTAAAAATAAGATCGAAAGCCCAGTTTTTTTATGAACTCACCTTCAATAAGCATGATGAGCTATTAGAGTTAAAAGATGAGATTACAAGAGTATATAAGACATTAGAAAAATTTGAAGGAGCTGAGTTTAAAAATATCATTCTAGATAATAATTTTCCTTACCTAGTTGAGGTAATGCGTGAAGTAATTAAAGAATCTAAATATTTACTTATGGCATATTTTAAACACCAAAAATAAATTTCTTTCATAAATCATTTTTTAATGACTATAAGTAAATTATATATCTAAAATAAACAATAGATTTGAGTTGGTATTGGATTCATAAGTGTGGCAGGGATGCCACACGTTTCCCATCACAACAAGGATGTTGTGTATGGGAAACAAAAGGTTTTTTGCTACTTTTGACCTTTCAAAAGTAGAGCGATGGCCCACTCAAAGGTATCAAAATAAAAAAATGCAATGTGAGGCAGTGCTGATTTTATAAATTTAATATGGAGTATTCTCTGACTTATGAAAGAAGTCTATTATTTATTACATATAAAATTATTCCATCCTCTTAAAATCCCACCGATCAATCAGCAAAATCCCAATCGAGAAAACAAGGCCAAGTACCACACAACCAACCCATTCAAAGTGCTCCCAGGCATAAACCGCACCGAGTGAGCCTAAAGCTGCACCACTAAAATAAATGGTCATATATACTGCATTAATTCTGGAACGTGATTTCAGGTCAATCCGATAAACCAGATTCTGATTTAATACATGGAATGCGGTCAGGCCAAAATAAGCCATCAATACGCCAATCGCATAGATCACAATATTCTGCTGGGCAAAATATAAGGGCAGTGTAGAGCTGAGCATTAAAGCAATACATAGCTTGGCGACCAGATTTTCTCTGCCTTGTCCTACGGTTTTGCCTGACCAGCTTGATGAATAAATTCCAATCACACCGAGTAAGCCGAACAGGCCAATTTCAAAATCAGTGAAATGGTAAGGTGCGCTACCTAGTACGAAGGTCATGGAAGTAAAGACCATAGATAGAATACCGAAGCCTAAAGCACCTGCGCAGGCACGACGAATCAGATGCGGGTTCTGCTTAGCGATGACAAATAAAGAGCGATAGATACTGCCAATGGTCAAACCCGCCTGCGGTTGAGTATCCGGTAGTTTTCTCCACATGAGAGTGGCAAAAAGCAGGGTAATGATTCCACTAAATAAGTAAACACCTTCCCAAGACCAGTAGGTCGAAACAAAGCCAGCAAAAGTCCGCGACAGAATGATGCCCATCACCAAGCCACTCATCAGTTTACCGACAATGGTAGCACTGGATTCAGATGGACTAATCGTAGAAGCAAAAGGGATTAAAACCTGAGCCGAGATTGCGCCAAATGTCGCACATAAGGTAAACACATAAAGCGTTGATAAAGTCGTGCTGAATGAAAGCAGAATCTGCGAAATGGCTGCAAAGACCATCAGACTGACAATCAGCTTACGTTTATTCAAGAAATCTCCCAATGGTACTAACAGCATTAAGCCCAGTACGTATCCAATCTGGGCGATTACTACCGTTAAGCCAGCCTGACTGGTTGTAATTCCTAAACTTTCCTCGATTGAATAGATTAAGGGCTGATTAAAATAAGCTGATCCGGCACAGAGACCACATGCCATTGCCATAAGTAATACAAATTGTGATGACAATGGGCTGACAGAATTCTTTTCTGTGGTCATAGCTATACCATGGGCTCTTTTTCGACGTTGAGCACTATAGGCAGCTCGATGCCAAATCAGAAATAATAAAAAACGATCAATTAAGCTTTAAAAACTATATTTTGAATTTTTATAGGTCTGAATATTTTTCAGACGGTTTTGTATTTTGAGACAAGCTGAATGAAATTACCCTTGAAATGAGCGATCTTCATGGAATAGTGCATAAATGTAGTCGAGAAATGCTTTAAAATATGGCAGAATAGGCGGTTTTTAAAGTTTTTAGAGGATTGGCATTATGCGCTTTGTTGATGAAGCAGTCATTACCGTAGAGGCTGGCGACGGTGGCAATGGCGTAGCCAGTTTTCGCCGTGAAAAGTTCGTACCATTTGGTGGTCCAGATGGTGGTGATGGTGGTCGTGGCGGCAGCATTTATATTCAGGCTGACGACGACACGAGTACCCTTGTAGATTATCGTTATACCCGTAAATTTCGCGCTGAACGTGGTAAAAACGGTGCTGGCGCAAACTGTGCTGGTCGTGGTGGCGAATCAGTTATTTTAAAAGTTCCTGTGGGAACAACTATCGTCGATTCAGAATCTGGCGATATTATTGGCGATCTGGTTGAAGACGGCCAGAAAGTATTAGTGGCACATGGCGGCCAAGGTGGTTTGGGTAATACCCACTTCAAATCATCGACCAACCGTTCTCCGCGTAAATGTACGCATGGTACCAAAGGCGAATTCCGTGAAATCCGTCTTGAGCTGAAAGTGCTGGCTGATGTTGGCTTGCTCGGCATGCCAAACGCAGGTAAATCAACCTTTATCCGTGCAGTTTCTGCTGCAAAACCAAAAGTTGCAGATTATCCATTTACGACCATGGTACCTAACCTGGGTGTAGTGGATGCGGATCGTCACCGTTCATTTGTAATGGCGGATATTCCAGGTCTGATCGAAGGTGCGGCAGAAGGTGCAGGTCTCGGGATTCGCTTCCTGAAACATTTGGCACGTACCCGTATTCTGCTTCACATTGTAGATGTTCAACCGATTGACGGTTCAGATCCAGCTTACAATGCCAAAGCGATTTTGAATGAGTTGCAAAAATTCTCCCCAACACTTTCAAAATTACCAGTGGTATTGGTTCTGAATAAGGTCGATCAGCTTGCTGTAGATACCCGCGATGAATGGTGTAATCACATTCTTGAAGAATTGCAGTGGGAAGGTCCTGTCTTTAAAACTTCAGGCTTAACGGCTGAAGGAACTAAGGATGTGGTGTATTACCTGATGGATCAAATCGAGCAGCAACGCGAACGCGAAGTTGAAGATCCTGAATACGCAGCAGAGATGAAAGAATTCCGTGATCAGCTTGAAGCTGAAACACGTGAACAAACGATTGCTGCGAAAGAAGCTTATCGTGAAATGCGTCGCGCTCAACGTCTGGGCGGCGATGACTTTGATGATGAAGATGATGACGACAGCGACGTAGAAGTATATTACGTACGTTAATCTTTTAAAGATAAGTCTGAGGACAAGATGATAGAAGTGGTAGATGGGCAACGTCAGCTCAAGGGTTGTAAACGAATCGTTGTTAAAATCGGATCATCTTTACTCACAGCAAACGGGCAAGGTTTAGATTTAGATGCTATCTCGCATTGGGCGGGACAAATCGCGGATCTACACAATGCCGGACACGAGATTATTCTCGTTTCTTCCGGAGCTGTGGCTGAAGGTATGGTTCGAATGAAACTTGAGAATCGACCCACCGATCTACCCAGTCTTCAGGCTTGTGCTGCCATTGGTCAGATGGGTTTAATCCAGACCTGGTCAAGTGTGCTGGAAAAACACAGCATTCAAACTGCTCAGGTGTTATTGACTCATGATGACCTGGCAGACCGTCGTCGCTATCTCAACTCTTGTGATGCTTTGCAGCACCTGATTGATTGGCATGTGATTCCGGTCATTAATGAAAATGACACGGTTTCTACTGACGAAATTCGCTTTGGTGATAACGATACCTTAGCTGCGATGGTGGCGGGACAAGTTCACGCAGATCTGCTGATTATCCTGACTGATCAGGAAGGCATGTTTGACTCGGATCCACGTTCTAATCCGGATGCCAAACTGTTCCATACCGTGCGTGCCATGGATGAAAGCCTGTTTGATATGGCAGGCGGCGGCGGAAAATTTGGTCGTGGCGGTATGCTGACTAAAGTTCGTGCTGCACGTCTGGCTGCGAAATCTGGTTGCCCAACCTTGATCGCTAGTGGTGATAGTGACAATGTTTTATCGCGCCTGATGGCAGGTGAAATGTTGGGTACGTTATTTATCACTGATGATGATCGCATGACTGCACATCAGCAATGGTTGGCAGCGCATCTGCAAACCGCAGGTCGTTTGGTAATTGATGATGGTGCGGTTAAAGCCATCAAAGAAAATCATCGCAGCTTGTTGCCTGTAGGGGTGAAAGCGGTTGAGGGTCATTTCGAACGCGGTGATGTGGTTGAATGTGTCGATACACAAGGTCACCGGATTGCGGTCGGTCGTGTCAATTTCAGTTCGCGTTCAGCAGATATCGTTCGTGGTCTGGCATCAGATAAAGTACATCAGGTGTTAGGTGAGGCACGTTCACTAGAAATGATTCATCGCAATCATATGGCTATTTACTAGCAAAAACATGCACTTACTTGCAGTGTGAAAAACACTATGAAAGTGATTGAAAATCAATATTTTTATATCGTTTTGTACTGTTAAGCAATAACAAGTAATTTCATTGAAACACCGTACACATGGAGGTTAAACTGGAGGTTAAATCAGTCTAACCTCTTTTTTTTATGTGGTTCTAACCTCCACAGGTGTGCAATGCTTACTAAACAACAGATCGAAGCTATAAAGCCAAAAGAAAAGCTGTTCAAGGTCAGTGATGGTGACATGCTATATATATTCACCTCTCCAACTGGGAAGAAAGTCTGGAAGGTGCTTTATACGCTTGATGGGAAAAAAGGGACTATCACAATAGGCGAGTATCCGCTTATCTCTATTAAAGCAGCACGATTAAAGCGTGATGAAATAAAAATCATGCTGGCCAGTGGTATAAGTCCAGGTCAGAAAAAGAAAGAAGAAAAGCAAAAGCAGCTTGAAGGCATGAGCTTTAGAGAGTTGATTGAATCTTATAGGGATGTTGTATCCCCCACTCATAAAGGACATAGGCAGGAAGTTGCTTCTCTCAACTTATTTATCCGGTTATTTCCTAAACTTATGCAGAAGCCAGTTAGCCAGGTGGATCAGCTCGATATGATTGAGTTTAGAAATGAACGCCTGAAGATGGTTAAGGCTGCAACAGTTAAGAGAGATTTAGGCTTGCTGGGTAGTGTGTTCAAGTATGCACGACAGGAGCTTCGTATCATCACAGGTTCACCATTGACTGATATTTCAAAGCCAAGCGAATCAGACCATAGGGACAGGCGCATATCTCAAAATGAAATAGATCAGATTCTAAAAGCATTCAGTTATCACCCAACATCCCAGCCAGTGAATAAAAAACAGCAGACCGCCTGGGCATTCTTATTTGCTATCGAAACAGCGATGAGAGCCAGCGAAATCGTTGGTATGAAATGGGCGAATATCACGGATGATTATGTGCTTTTGCCTGATACAAAAAACGGTACTTCACGGAAGGTTCCACTCTCCATGAAAGCAAAAGAATTGCTGGAGTTGATGAAGGGAATCCATGAAGAAACAGTTTGCACTCTCACAAGCGCGAATACACTTTCACAGTATTTCTGGCAGGTCGTTACTGAAAAACTAAAAATTGAAGATTTAAATTTCCATGACACCAGGCATGAGGCCACCACAAGACTATCCCAAAAACTACCAGTTCAAGACTTGGCAAAAGTCACAGGACATAAAGATTTAAAAACGCTGATGAAGTATTACAACCCGACTGCGACAGAGCTGGCGAATAAAATTAATGGGGTGGGGTGATGGCTAGAAAAAGAGAAAAACAATGTGATGGCGGTTTTTTGAATACCTCTATATCTGAGCAGAGCTTATATTTATTTGATGGCCTGAATATTGATAGGCAATCTTTT
This sequence comes from Acinetobacter sp. YH12241, assembly GCF_013417535.1. Lineage (NCBI taxonomy): Bacteria > Pseudomonadati > Pseudomonadota > Gammaproteobacteria > Moraxellales > Moraxellaceae > Acinetobacter > Acinetobacter sp. YH12241. The sequence continues at coordinate 41,267 of NZ_VPDQ01000002.1, forward strand.
TTAGATGATGCTGGCTTGATTCTGGGTAGAGCGAAACTAGATATTCAGGTCAGAGAAACAAGAAATTCAGCGCAGGAGGATGTTATCCACCTCGAGAAAATGGAGAGATTAATTAAAAATTTAGTTGATGAAATTAATCTAACATCATTAAATCAAAATGCTTATATGCTTGAAGCCTGGTACAAGATGGGGCTAAGTAGCTTACTTGATGAAGAATTAAAATCCTCATTAATTAAATATCAATGCTCAATTATTTACTCAAAAGAAGAAATCAAAAAATATTCTAATTTAAAGGGAAGAAATACAAATCATATTGAGGCTAATCTTATCTGCACAATAAATTTTCTTTTTGAAAAGTGTAAGACTGGCAAGGTTAAGGCTGAAGATAAATACAGTTTTATTAGTGATTTTTTGCGATTAAATCAAATACCAACAGTTCCAAAAGATATTGATAAGATTAGAAAAATTATAAGTAAAAATAAAAACAGGTAGTTATTCAACTTAAAGAGGGTGATTTTCTACCCTGATACACAAATCTTAGAAAAACGAAACTGCACCTATGCAATAACGCATAACGTAATAGAAAGGTGCAGTATGCAAACGCGCGAACAATTCTACCGAGCTAAACAAATCGCTTCAGCTCCAGCCACTCCAGAAAAAATCCACGTTTATAAAACTGGCGCAAATGCCGGAAAAACCCGAAAACTAAACGCCAAGCCAGCACGACAAGGTATTTTGCCAATCTCAGAAAAAACTCTATGGGCCTGGACACGTGAAGGTAAATTTCCGCAGCCGATCCGCATGGGTGGCAATGTCACTGTCTGGAGAGCTTCAGACGTTCAGAAGTGGATTGAGGAGCAGTCAGCATGAATAACACCCAATTAAAACAAGTCCTAGCACACCTCAAGCAAGGCAAGACCATTTCACAGGCCGAGGCTATCGACCTTTTTAACTGCTACCGACTGAGCGCAATTATTCAGCGTTTACGCAATGCAGGCTATGACATTGTGACCCATAACGAGCGCAATAAGTCAGGCATTGGCAGACATGCACGTTATGAACTTATTAAGCAGGTGGCAGCATGAGCCAAATAATAGATTTTAAATCTGAAACTCAAGCCGACAGCCAACCCATGACCGATGACGAAATGCGGTTAGCCAATATCTACGATGTTGCAGTCGGTTTAATTATTGAGATTGAGGAGGGGCGCATCTTCTCAATGGCAGAAATCAGAGAGCAAATGATTGAAGTGATTGAAATCATACAAGAGGAGTTTGATGTATGAAAAACAATCATAAGCACTATCTGAAATCACTTGTTGAATACATGAAGCCACTGGCAGCAGAGAGCCACTATTTTAAAAACTTCAAATTATCCCAGCAGCACCAGGGCATTAAAGGTGGGAAAAAATGAAACTATTTGAAAAATTCACATTGCAAAGACCAGATCATATTGGTTATAGTTCTCTTGCTTTGGGCAAAATCTCAAAGTTAGCTTTGGTCGGCTATGAATACTCAGCGCATACAGTCCGCTTAATGGACTTTTTTTGTATGCGTAATATCTCTATGCGTTCGCATGTTATGGCGAAGCTGGAGGGGGAAGCGTTCGCGCTTGCCAGTCACCTGAGTTACTGGTCGACCAACCCCTTTCAGCTTTGCCACCTAAATTACTTGGTCGTAATTGGCAAGGCTCCTACAAACTCAGGAGCGCATTCTCATGCTTAATCAAATCAATAAAACAGCAGCAAATCATTTAGAAGATGCTCAAGTCTATCTTGAATCACTAGAGAGCGTATTGCTTCGCTTATACACTAGCTACGACCAGTGCAGCCTTTCAGATGGTGACGCAAAGGCCATGCTCAGTGTGTGTGAAGTGCTGGCGAATGGTGCTTTAGAAGATATTGAAAGTGCTAGTGTAAAAACTAAATTATATATTTCCGCTTATATCGACTTAGCGAATGGCATTGTAGTCACTATTGATGAGTTATCAGATTTCAATCTAGCTAAAGGCCACACAGCAGCAGCTATACACGGCCTGTTCTTAGTGGCTGGACAATTAAAAGAATCATTAGAAACTGCGGTTTATGCTGTTATGAAAGGGGGTGCAGTATGAATGCAAAAATCCCGTGTGATAAAACTATCGACTTGTTTGGTGGTTCCGCTCCCTTAGCAGTCAGCACCGATCCAGTGACAGGCAATATAACTGAATTTCATTCAATTGAAGATTTTACGACAGGCTGTATTGATGAGCGCAATCTCAAAGTTAAGCCTGAGAGTTATATTTACTCTAAATTGCCGGATTATAACTGTGAAGAATGCACAGTACTGCCTTATGTGAATCCTGAGCAATTGAGCGAAATTGTAGGCTATGCAATCAAAGGCATTGCCAAAAAATACGACACGGATCAGACACCACACAAAGAAATTGATTCTCAGAAAGTATCATTTTTGATTGGAAAAGCTGGAGTAATCGCAAGCAACACAAATAATAAATATATGCCGTATGTTCTAGGTACAGACAATATAGATTTATTTGTGAAACTTGCTAAGGCTGGGGAGGCCGTTGTGCTTCATAAAGATATTGATGCAGCGTATCAGATTATAAACAATGGTATGCCTGAAACAATATTTAGAATGATGGTCGGTGAAAAACCGCCAGTCAATAATGCTGATTTATTTATCCAGGCAGATGAGGATTTAAAAAATTTAAGTCCTAATCTGATTAAAAAGTTTTTCTTTGATAAAAAACAGCAGATCATAAAATCAATCGAATCTGACCTAATCGCACAGCCTCAAGTTGAGTATATGCCAGCGGATCGGGAAGCTGAAAAGCTGGATAACTGGCAAGCTCCAATAAGCCTGAGAAATGACACCCTGATCCAATCAAAACCTTATCCTATTGATGAGCTACCGGAAGTTGTGAAGAATGCAATCCTTGCAACCGCTGAATATGTGCAAGCTCCGGTTGCAATGGCTGCTCAATGTGTTTTAGCCAGTATTTCGTTTTTAGCACAAGGTAAGGTAAATGCACCCAAAGAAACCAACAGGGAGGGGATGCCAGCCTCCTTATTCTTTTTAACGGAAGGTGGTAGCGGTGGGCGTAAATCATCTTGTCAAAAGCTGGTTGAATTACCCATTCGAGAGCATGAACGCCAGCAGTATGATGAGTATAAAAAATCACTGGAAGATTGGAATGCACGGTCAAAAACAATTGAATCCAAAGAGTTCGCGCAGTGGGCTTTAGATAATCCCAGACCAACCGATCCGACTAGTATTTTTTCAGACATTACTATTGAAACCCTGACCAAGTTTTACATTAAAGGAATTGTGAAAAATGCTTCATTGAGTAGCGATGAGGCTGGACAGTTCTTTGATGGTCACACAATGAAGGGTGACACGGCCAAAAGTGCGTTAGGTGCATTTACCAAGTTATTTGATGATGGCTATTGTCAGAGAAACCGTGCTTCATCTGATGACAACGGAATGGCCTATGATGTTCGCCTAACCTTCAACCTACTTGGGCAACGTGCTGTACTGGCTGGAGCTTTAAACGATCCGACATTAAGAGGACAGGGCTTTTTACCTCGATTCATTTTAACCGCTCCAGAGAGTATTGCTGGGCAGCGGACGCATACAGTTGAATTTAGACAAAAGCTAAAAAATTCACACAATGACCCTCGATTAACTAAATTTTGGAATCGCTGTAGAGATATTTTAAAAGATGAGTTACCAGTCCTTTTAAATGAATCGGGAGAGGTTCCATACTTTCCAGTGATGCAGCTATCCAGTGAAGCCGAGTTGCTGGAGCTTGAATTTTACAATGAGTGTGAGATTTTGCAGGGTAGCGGAAAACAGTTTGAATTTATGCAGCCTTTTGCCAGTCGTGCAAATGAGCTTGCCAGACGTTTAGGTGCTGTCCTGGCTTACTTTGAAAACAAGTCTGAAATTGATTCTGAAATCATGCAGGCAGCTTGTGCCGTTATTAGACATTCTTTGTCTGAGTGGTTCCGATATTCAGATATTGAAGTAGCCGATGAAAGTGATTCTGAGAAGCTGATTAAGTACCTTTTAACCAAATGCAAAAAGGAAAAAACCAACCGATTGCAAAGAACGGTAGCGATGAAAGGCGCACCACTTCAAATAAGAAAAGCGAAGGAATTTGATCCTTGTTTGAATGAGCTGATCGAGTTTAATTATGTGCGACTGGTGACAATTAACCGCTCCACTTACATTGAATTAAATCCGGCATTGCTGAAATAGTTGCGATTTTGCGATTTATGGCTGAAACCCTTATGGCATAAGGTTATCCATGTCGCAAAGGGTGTGCGATTCCAATGCGGAGTATGCGAAATGATCCGATATACTCCGCATATGTCGCATACGAATCGCAAGAGCAATGCGAAGCGGAAAGATAGACAGGGCAAGGCTTACAAGGAAAAATCGCAAAATCGCAAAATTTATAGAGTTGGCAGAAAATTACAGACATTAAAAAGCCACCAATGGGCTAGAAAGGTGGCTTAGAAGGGCAAGAAGATATAACCCTATAAGCCAATTATGTACTGGATTTAGGAAAAATACAAATGATACAGGATTGATTAATTATGATGATTCAACCCGAAATTATAGAAACAGTTTTACAGGAAAATGGCATTAATAGACCAGATGCAAAAATGATTGTAGAGCAATTAAAAAAGGTCATGTCAGAGAGGTCGGGAGATATTCAGCCTTATATAAATAATCTATATGTGAAAGCTATCGAGATGAATATTAAGCCAAGCCAAAACGGTACGATTTCAGAGCAGCAGGCAGTTAAGTTGCTGGATAAATCAAAAGCATTTTTTAGGGTGGCTAGACTGCAAAAAAGATTAACTCCAGATTGTGTACTGGTGGGCAATGAGTACAGATACACGATCTACAGCATTGCCGAATACCTGGCTAAACGAGATAGTTATAAGGCGTTATAAAGCCAAAACATAGAATAATAATTAAACCCTATATTTACTCATATCCTTTATATGAGTATTTTTTTTATGAAAACCAATGTCACTACCTTAGTTAAAAGCGTATTTGCTCAACGTCAGGCAGAAAAAGACCATATCCCAGCGCAAGAAGTAGCAATTAAGCACTTTGGCGCAGCTTCAGCCGTTGCACAGATGATGGCATCAAAAGGCTTCACAGACCCAACACAGGCAGATTATGCAGCCATTGCAGCCAGTCAGCAGTTTATTAATTTAGTAAAAGAAAAAAGTTTGATTGGTCAGATTGAAGCACTTGGCAAAAACTTATACATGCCACTAAATAAACCTCTTAGTGCCTTCGACTTAGCACCTTGTGAAGTTGTTCCGCAAAAAGAACCTACTAAAATTTTGACTGAAAAATCTCAAATTGGAATTACTTTAGATTTTAAAAAAATTGGTGGCTATGCAATCTTTCCAGAGCGTTATTTTGAAAGCAGCACTTATGACCTTGTAGAGCCACTGATTAACACAGCTTTAATTAATAGCTATGTTGCTGGCGAGAATGCAGACTTTATCGAATCCATTACAACAGACGCGACCACAGTCACCGCAACAGGCTCCACAATGCCGACACTACTGGCAGACATTACCAATGCCTTAGCTTCGATTGATGACCCACAGGACGCAATCCTACTGCTTAATCCGTTTACTGCTTTAAATATTGCGAATGAGTTGGAGCTAGATAGCCTGGGTGTAAATGGCGGATCAATCCGAGGTATTCCAGTTATCACAAATAAATCAGTAGATGAAAATCAGAAGATTGTACTTGATCTAACCAAGCTCATTTTTGCCACCGATCCAAGTGTAGAAATAAAACTTACTAATGAAGCCACAGTTACCACGATGACAAACGAGCCTGTTTATTTATTCCAGGAAAATAAGGTGGCAATTAAAGTAATGGGTATTAATGGCTACAAGTTCCTGGATGGATATGCAGCAACAGTGATTGAAGATGCTGAAGTGGTAGGAGGTTGATGATATGGAAAAAGCCTATTCAACATTGACAATAAAATCAGTAGATAACGAAAAGCGAATCATTAAGGGGATGGCCTCCACTATTTCACCGGATCGGGCAAACGATATTGTTGAACCCAATGGCATGTTGTTCGATCTACCTTTCCCCTTTCTTTGGCAGCATGACCACTCGAAGCCTATTGGCAATGTAGTTGCTGCAAAGCGTTCCAGTAAAGGTTTAGAAATCGAGGTGCAGATTGCAAAAATCAAAGAAGCTGGAAGTTTAAAGGATCAGGTAGATCATGCCTGGAATGCAATCAAGGAAGGTTTGGTTCGTGGTTTAAGTATTGGCTTTAGACCATTAGATTATGATGTTCGTTCAGGTGGTGGCATTCATTACACGGCTACCGAGATTTTTGAAGTATCAGCCGTAACAATCCCATGTAATGCTCAGGCCACAATTACCGAGGTTAAGCGAGCATCTAATGCAGGGGTGCGATTATCAGGATCAGGACATAGGACTGTTAAATTAAATACAGGCGGTGTGAAGTTATCACCAATCGGTGCAGATATTGTAGCGGATGGATTAAGCCACCAGGAGAAGCTACTAGCTGCTCAACTGGCCTATGCCGATCAGGTGAAGCGCAAGAGCTTGCTGGAGCCATTCATTAATGAGTTTGGTGAAGATAAAGCCAATAAGGTTCGATTGATGGCAGACAGTTTAAGGGGTGACTTATGAAACCAACATTTAAAACTAGAATGATGGCAATGCTCCCAAAGAATGATTATAAGTTCCGCGAGTATTCTGTGGAGGTGCATCAGCATAACGGCCGACAAATGAAGCCAGCAGAAATTGACTTTATATCTAGTGTGCAAAGGTTACCGCTTGAAGGAATTGCAGAGGTGCTGTGCTTATGGGAGAGCCAGGAGAATAAGCTGGAATTGGTTAAGATTGCCATGTTGTTTCATATTTATCGAAATGACTTTGATGCTTATCTGAAGAACAATAGAAGCAACCCGAAAGTTAAAAGAGCTTTTGAAATATGGGGAAGGATTAAAAGCAATCAGACCCGATCCTTTAAAGCATAGTTATTCAATACAGGTGGTGGGCTAGTCCCATCACTTTTTTTATTTAGGACAGGACAATGGCAAGATTACCAACATTAAAACCACGACTTCAGATAGCAAAGACCAAGTCACGGATTGACCAGGTGCAGAGAGGGACAGCCCGATTATATGGCAACACTTGGCAGCGGATCAGACAACAGGTATTGCTTAAAGGTGAATACACTTGCGCTAAGTGTGGCAGGGTCAGCATGTTTGAGATGGAAGTAGACCACATAAAACCATTGTGGATGGGTGGATCGAATAACCTGAATAACTTACAGCTATTATGCAAATCACCTTGTCATGAGTTAAAGACAGCAGAAGAAGCGACCTTGAGAGGTAGGGGCGGGCTTTGATTGATAAAAAAAGGGAAGTGTTTGTCGTTAATCGCGCACCCTCACATTTGCAAAAAAAACTGCTTTTTTAGGAATGTTTACCGATGGAGCTAACCAAGAAAAAACAGAAATTTATTGAGGGTATCAGGCAAGGCATGAATCAAAAGGAGGCTGCTATTTATGCTGGATGTCCTGAAAAATCAGCAAAGCAACAAGGCTATAGGTTGATGCAAGATAAACAGGTGAGGTTTTATCTGGAGAGAGATATACAACCTAAAAATATTAACATTCCAGAGATTATTAACAATTCAACCGATCCGCTTGAGTTGCTCACTCAGTTTATGAATGATGAGATGGTGGATATGCACACCAGATTGGAGGTAGCTATATTTTTACTGCCTTATTTCCACTCAAAACACGCCTGAATTGACTATTTATTAAACTTGATGTATTCGCGTACGCGCGCGCACAACACGGCTAACTTGTGGTTTTAGGGCTTAAAATCCCAATAGAATTAAGATGAGTTTAGCAGGCCGGTTCCTTATCTTTGATGTGCTGAAGAACAACAATCCCCCCCGATGGTCAAGACCACCATACCTGAGCCACCACATAGGGGAGCAGCTTATTCAAAATCTCCAACCGCGGCCAAGCACACGCGACTGGATGCACGTATCTGCAATCGAAAGTATTTTGTGATTTTTTTAGAGTGCTGGAGGTTAGGCTGGAGGTTAAAATTTAAATGAGAAAATAAAATACAATAAAAACATGAGGTTAAATCTATGCTAAATCACAATCATATGGCGATTTACTAGTTTGAGTCTTTTAGGAATGTATTCCTTGAGAAAAACTTGAAAATGAATTTATAAAAGCCCATTTTAAAATGGGCTTTTATCTTATGTAGTGGTGATCAATCTACGATTTCTTTGTAGTTAGGATGAAGTTCATAAAAATGTATAAATGCTCTGAATAAGTCAAAAGGAAAGGACTGTTATAAGTCAGAAGTGGTGATGGAAAATTTCAGTGATTCTTATATAATGTTTTAAAATCAAAACAATAAGATCACCTATGACTAATTATTATTTACCCGAACGTGAAATTTTAAATTTCAAACCTTATCAGTATAAACTCGCTAGTTGGGCATCTTTATCTGCTCTAATCCTCTTGGTCTGTTTTAATCTAAAGCACATCCTAGTCGGAGAATTTCAAAATATTGATTATTTTGATTTTGGCCTTTTTATTATTGTCTTTGTAATTTCCAGCTCAACAAAACTCATCCTCACAACACATTATTTGGAGCTGGCATATACACCTCTATTCCGGAGGAGAATCGCACGAAGTGATATCGAGAAAATGCATATTACACTACCTTTTAATATGGCATTTAAGCAAAAGCACCCCATACTGACTAAAAAGTTATTCAGTCGTAAATCTGATGATAAGCAAGACTTGAATCTAAAAGAAATTGGTCTTTTACAATTCATTCCATTGCATACTCAATCCAATATTTCAGCCATTCAGAAATTCTCTGTATTAAAACAGATTAATCTGCAAGAGCTTTCTAAAGAACAAAGCGAGAGCTTGTTAAGACATTTAAAGCAGGATTGGTATTTTGATATTCCGGTTGTTAATCAACCCCATCAGTCCACTAAACCTGAGCTTCATCAGGATATTGGTAAAACTCCTCTTATTCTAATTTTTATAGCGGTGATTCTTGGTTTTTTATGCGTCTTTCTACCAATGGATGGTCTACATTTTGGTACTGAATCTTATCTAGGATTAATTCCTGCCACTCTTTTCACTTTTATTCTTGGTTATATAGTGATTCGTGCAGAGAGAAAAGCATATGCATTTATCACGACTTTAATATGTAGTGTAGTGCTCGGGCCGTGTTTGTATTTTGTCGGCTTACAAGCAAATCGCCTTTACAATGAAGCTCAAGCTCCCATCACACACACTCACATACTTCAACTGATTGCAACCAATGCGCGTTATCAGACTTGGCAACTCCCACTAGAACTCACTGAAAAAACTGGTCTAGATGAAATTTATATCAATCAAAAATGGGCAGGATTTAATCATAACTTAAAATCTGGGCAATCCTACCCAGTTGCCATTAATGAAGGATATTTTAAAGATTTTTGGATTCAAAAAGATGCCTTTAAACACTTAGAAGTAATACAGGGGCATCAGCCATGATGATACCTGATTCCTTAGGTCAACATAGTATTTGCACTAACAAAGAGGAGAAATCACTATTTGAATTTCAACTTTTAAAGCAGGCGAAACTTGATTATAAACATTCAAAAATCAATGCATTTTTAGTTCACAAAAATACTTTTCCTATACTCTTCCTGTTGGCTTTGATACTTTTGTTATTTGATAAAAATAGGCTTTTTTTAGGGCTTACAATCAAACATTATATTTATATTTTGTCTGTACTCATGATTTGCCAATCGGCTTATCAAATCTGGATTGACTATAAAATCAAGCAAAAAATTAAACCTGAGAATGAGAAATATACATATTTTTCTTCAACAGGCATCATCAGAAAAATTATTTCCCATATGCCTAAAAAAAATCTGATTGAGTTTGAGATTGAATATTTGAATCGAGAATCTCAAATTCAAACACGTATTTTTAAACATTTTTACCAAATTGATATTTTTAATCCTGATGATTTTAATGACAGAGAAAGCGCTATCTACGCTTTAATAAATCAGTCTGTCATTCTTTATTTATCTTCTGAGTCTGAAACTTTGCTTCAACTATATTTAAAAGATCATGAACTACAAAACGTGAAGTTTAAACCTAGCCGTTTTTTCTTTAATTGCCAACCTTTTTGGCTATTCACCCAAGGCCCGCTCCCGCTGCCTATAGTAATTCACCCTGATGATCTACATAGTATTGAAATTCAATATTTGGCACAGAGTGAGACCTGGTCGTATATATTTAAAGGGCAGATTTTTGAAGACATTTATCTGTTGAGCCAGATTGAAAATATCCACGATTTTGAGCTAGCGTTATCTTCCAATTTGGCTGATTTTGATCATCAAAAACATAAAAAAATCAAACTAAGCAAATGTGAATATGCACAGCAAATTTGGCAAAATCCAAAGCCTTTGAATGAATTAAAAAAGACGCGAAAGCGCAAAAAATTAGCAATTCAATTCACCAGTTTTCAACTTATCTTGATCTTCACTAGCTTATGGCTTGCTTATCCATTTAAGGATTTTTTTCACATATCATTTGCCATTCTTTTTATTTTAATCACAAGTATACTTATGATTTTTATCTATATGTATTTATGTCGTCACTTTAAATACATGATTACGACTGATCAAGTTGCTTTATTTCAGATTCATCCGCGTAAAAAAGGTGGAAATCTATGACTGCTCTATTACGTCTACATATGGCTTTGTTGCACAAACCTATCCGTAAAGGCTTTTTCAGCGATATAATTTTCAAATGAAGAAGCCTACACACAAAATCTACCGCACAACCAATTGGCCCGCATATAACCGAGCACTCATGAGTCGCGGAAATATTGCCATTTGGTTTGATCCTGCTACGCAATGGTATGCTCCATCAAAAGGCAAACAAGGGCGAAATCAAACCTACTCCGACGCAGCTATCCAATGCTGCTTAATGATTAAATCCTTATTCCGTCTATCTTTACGTATGGTTACTGGCTTTGTGCAAAGTCTGATTGAACTTTGCGGATTAAATTGGACCGCACCAGATTACAGTACGCTTTGTAGAAGACAAAAGCATATTGATATTGCAATCAGCTACCAAAAAAGTAGCGATGGGCTGCATCTACTCGTAGACTCTACAGGCATGAAGTTTCTAGGTGAGGGTGAATGGAAACGCAAGAAACATGGAGCTGAATATCGTCGCCAATGGCGTAAACTACATATTGGTATAGATGCCAAAACCCTACAAATACGCGCTATTCAGCTCACAACCAATAATGTCAGTGATTCACAGGTGCTTGGTGATCTACTTAATCAGATTCCACAAGATGAGCAGATTGACTCTGTTTATACCGATGGAGCTTATGACACCAAGCAATGCCGTCAGGTCATTGCAGATCGGCAAGCACATGCGGTGATTCCACCTAGAAAAAATGCGAAACCATGGAAAGATACAAAGAGTAGCTCGCTAGAGCGAAATGAATTACTTCGAACAGGTTTTGTTGCACAAACCTGTCCGTAACAGCTTATTCAGCAATATAATTCTTAGATGAATAAGCCCACACCTAAAATCTATCGTACAACTAATTGGTCCTCTTATAACAAAACCTCGTTGATACTAAAAAAACCTCTCAATTTGAGAGGTTTTTTAGTATTTAATCAATTATTGCAAAAATAAATTCTCTTTAAAATAATATTAATTATCTACTTTGCTATGGGAGATTAGTCGATTATTTAAACTGAATCGCCCCATTCGCGCTGACGGTCATTTGCGATTCGCCTGCCGCAACTTCCTGCTCAGGAACCGCCATATCAGCCGATGCAGATTTCATCATGGCCATACGCGGTACTGGCTGTGGTGAATAATTGTTAGTATTCAGGTTTAAGTTCACCAGTTGATAACTCGGTTTGTTCCAGGTCTGGGTGAGTGCCTGTGCGCGTTGCTGGAAGTTTTTGGTGGCTTCAATCATCAGTTCGCTTTCAACTTTTTTACGCTTTTCGTCAGATACCTTGAAATTAATCGACTGGGTCTGGAAGTGCTGTTGTAATTCAGCAATTAATTGAGATGTCGCTTTAAAATCTTTTGATTCTAGACGAATCTGGGCACGACCACGCCATTCTTTCAATTTACGGTTGTCATTGTCATAAATAGGGTAAGTACTTTGTGCCCCAGTCTCGATTTTCACAGTTGGATATTTGCGTGCTGTGGCAATTGCTTGATTCATCAGCTGGTTAATTTGAGTGGCTAGTTCAGCCGGCTGTTTGTTGGATTTTTCAATATAAAGCACAGCATGCATTTCATCATTTGAGATTTCACGGCTAGCCTCTGCTGAAAGATTAACAACATTATAATTCAGAGATTCAGCAGGAGCTGCAAATGCGCCTGTGGCGAGGGTGCTGGCAAGGATCAAACTGGTAAGTGCTAAGAGACGCATGAAATTGTCCTGTTTTTCTTAAAATTGGCCATCTAAGCCGTTGTTAAAATATTAAATCTCAATTGTGATCTTTTTACGAAATATTTGTGGTAAGAGTGTTAAGTTTTCGATTATTTTTTCTGTAGTTTTAAAGTTTAATTATTTTAAAAATTATATATTTATTAATGCATTATTAAAATAATTGCAAACTTTTCTGAAAGGCTACAAAAAAGTATAAAAGAAGCTGCTTTTCTTTCCTTTGTCACACGTTAAGATGATAATTTAGAGCTTAGACAGGCATGATATTTTTTTTCGATAAATTTTCAGGTAAATTGAGTTGAAAGTTATTTATTTTCCTGAAAAAAACTGTATCATCCGCCTCTCCTAGTTACTGAATAGAAAATTGTCTAACTAGATTATATAAAGCACCGAGTCAAACGACCGCAAGTCACCAGACTTATTTCTTTCAACCCATATCAGAGATGGTAATTCGATATGAGCGTTTCTTCTGTAAATCCTGCCACCAATTCCACAAACGAATACTACTTGACTCGCCAAAGTCAGATGGAATCGAATGTGCGTAGTTATCCACGTAAATTACCGTTAGCGATAGCGAAAGCACAAGGTTGCTGGGTTACCGATGTTGAAGGTACGGAGTACCTTGATTGTTTAGCTGGGGCAGGGACATTGGCATTAGGCCATAATCACCCTGCGGTCATTCAAAGTATCCAGGACACACTTGCAAGCGGTCTTCCACTGCATACGCTGGATCTCACCACTCCTTTAAAAGATGCTTTTACTGAGGCACTTCTTGCTTACCTGCCAGGTGGTAAAGAAGAATATTGCCTGCAGTTCTGTGGTCCATCTGGTGCAGATGCGACTGAAGCAGCGATTAAACTTGCCAAAACCTTTACTGGCCGTAGTTCAGTGATCAGCTTCTCTGGTGGCTATCACGGTATGACTCACGGTTCTTTGGCAATGACAGGTAACCTGTCTGCGAAGAACTCGGTGAATGGTTTAATGCCAGGCGTTCAATTCATGCCATATCCGCATGAATACCGTTGCCCATTGGGTCTAGGCGGTGAAGCGGGTGTTGATGCTTTGACCTATTATTTCGAAAACTTCATTGAAGATGTCGAAAGCGGTGTAACCAAGCCAGCAGCTGTGATTCTTGAAGCGATTCAAGGTGAAGGTGGGGTGGTAACAGCACCTGTAAAATGGTTGCAGAAAATCCGTGAAGTGACTGAAAAACACAACATTGTGTTGATTCTTGACGAAGTTCAAGCAGGCTTTGCGCGTTCAGGCAAAATGTTCGCATTCGAACATGCTGGTATCGAACCTGATGTGGTTGTAATGTCTAAAGCCGTTGGCGGTAGCTTGCCACTTGCAGTACTGGGTATTAAACGTAAGTTCGATGCATGGCAACCTGCTGGCCATACCGGTACTTTCCGTGGTAACCAGCTGGCAATGGGTACAGGTCTTGCGACGCTACAAACCATTAAAGAACAAAATCTTGCGCAAAATGCACAAGAACGTGGTGATTTCCTGCAAGCTGAACTGAAAAAACTGGCGGCTGAATTCCCATGTATTGGTAACGTACGTGGTCGCGGTCTGATGATCGGTGTTGAAATCGTCGACGAGCGTAAACCAGCAGACCATATGGGTTCTTTCCCTGCTGATGGCCAATTGGCTGCAGCAATTCAAACCGCTTGTTTCAACAACAAACTGTTGCTGGAAAAAGGTGGTCGTAACGGTACAGTGATCCGTTTACTTTGCCCATTGATCATCACTCAAGCTGAGTGTGAAGAAGTTCTGGTTCGCTTCAAGAAAGCGGTTGCTGAAGCTCTAGTCGCAGTTCGAGGCGCATAATTCATGGTAGATTTTGCAGAACACCGTAAAGCGTTACTCTGCAATGATGCTGCATCTATCGCTGACTATGAGTCGGCGATGGATCAGGCGACCAAAGCGGTTGCAGCATGGTTGCAAAACGACAAGATGTATACTGGCGGTAGCATCAAGGAATTGCGTAGCGCAATTGCTTTCAATCCTTCTAAAGAAGGTCTGGGCGTACAAAAGTCTTTAGAGCGTATGGTTGAGCTATTCCTCAACAAGAGCTTGAAAGTACATCACCCGCATTCTTTAGCGCATTTGCATTGCCCAACGATGGTCACTAGCCAGATCGCGGAAGTGTTGATTAATGCCACTAACCAGTCAATGGACTCTTGGGATCAAAGCCCAGCGGGTTCTTTGATGGAAGTGCAGCTAATTGACTGGCTACGTCAGAAAGTTGGCTATGGTTCAGGTCAGGCGGGTGTATTCACTTCTGGTGGTACACAATCCAACCTGATGGGCGTATTGCTGGCGCGTGATGCCTGTATCGCAAAAAACTGGAAAGATGAAAACGGTAATCCGTGGTCGGTTCAGCGTGATGGTATCCCAGCGGATGCAATGCGTAACGTCAAAGTCATCTGTTCTGAAAATGCGCATTTCTCTGTGCAAAAGAACATGGCGATGATGGGCATGGGCTTCCAGTCCGTTGTGACTGTTCCTGTGAACGAAAATGCGCAGATGGATGTTGATGCTCTGGAAAAAACCATGGCACATCTTCAGTCTGAAGGCAAGATCGTGGCATGTGTGGTGGCAACTGCTGGTACAACTGATGCTGGTGCAATTGATCCCCTCAAACAGATTCGTGAAATCACCAATAAGTATGGCGCGTGGATGCACATCGACGCAGCATGGGGTGGGGCACTGATCCTGTCGAATGACTATCGTTCTATGTTGGATGGTATCGAGTTGTCTGATTCAGTGACATTGGATTTCCATAAGCATTACTTCCAGACGATTTCATGTGGTGCGTTCTTGCTGAAAGATGAAGCGAACTATCGTTTCATGCACTACGAAGCAGAATATCTGAACTCTGCTTATGACGAAGAGCACGGTGTTCCTAACCTGGTATCGAAGTCACTACAAACCACTCGCCGTTTCGACGCATTGAAATTGTGGATGACTGTAGAAGCGCTGGGTGAAGAGCTTTATGGTTCGATGATCGACCATGGCGTGAAATTGACTCGCGAAGTGGCAGACTACATCAAAGCAACTGATGGTTTAGAACTTCTGGTTGAGCCACAATTCGCATCAGTATTGTTCCGTGTAGTTCCAGCAGGCTATCCAGCTGAGTTTGTCGATGCCTTGAACCAGAACGTCGCAGACGAACTGTTTGCACGTGGTGAAGCGAATATTGGTGTGACTAAAGTGGGTCAAGTTCAATCACTGAAAATGACGACTTTAAGCCCGGTTGCAACGCTTGAAAACGTGAAGAACCTGTTGGCACTTGTGCTTGCAGAAGCGGACCGTATCAAAGATTCAATTGCGGATGGGACTTATACACCGCCAATCGCATAAGCGGTTGCAGGTGAAAAAAGGAGATCTAGATGATCTCCTTTTTTATTGGGTTTTGATCCATATAGATCATCAGCTTCAAGGTGATTAAGCTGCAAATAAAGGATTAAAGCCTTTTTTCCTTAACAGTTTACGGTACATACTGGAGCTGCGATCTGCCGGGAAATGTGCTTCCAGAGATAAGTCTAGCGGTAAAAACTCAGGCTTCTGGTTTTCGACAATCAGACGATCTTCTTCAAAAATCTTCAGATTAAAATCATAGGCTTCTTCGACGGGTAAGTCTTTATCATAATTACGACAGATAGGAGCAAACAGTCGGGTCTGACGGGCGGTCATCGGTGAAGCAGCATTCATAATCACCTGTTTGGCATCATTAGGGAAATGGATGGTCAGGGTTGCGGTAAAGGGCAGACTAATTTCAAAATGCCGTAGCCATTTAAAATCTTCCTGACCACGCTGATCTAACCCAATCGGATAACGGCCGACACTGCTGATATAGTCAGCACTGAAACCATATTGAGTTTCTGTTGTAGTGTAATTCGGGACTTCAACATCATTCGGATCACCGAAGGTATCCGGATGTACCCAGGCAAAATGGGCGACATCAATAAAACCTTCTAGCTGTCTGCCAGCAAAACATTTGATGTCGACTTGTGGGCAAATCAGTTGCTGATAATCTGCATCATTCCAATAAGGCATCACTGGAATATTCGGTTCAGCATCTTTGTCAGCTGTCAGTGAACACCAGATCAGACCATAACGTTCAACCGCGGCATAGGTCCGTAAATGAAACCGATCTGAAATTTTATGCTGTGGATGTGCAGGGATACGGTTGCATTTACCTTGTGTACCAAAACGCAAGCCATGATAAGGACAAACGACGCCTTGACCATCATTTTTTCCCAGACTTAAGGGCACGCCACGATGCGGACAGGCATCTTTGGCCACGATCAGTTCATCCTGCATCTTATAAATGACCAGTGGCATATCTAGCAACATTGTCCCTAGCGGCTGTTCAGAGACATCACGGGCTAAGGCCACTGGATACCAATATTGAGCCAGGAGATGCCAGTCATGTTCTTCAAATGTCATGTGAATCGGTAAATCTGGATTGAAAACTGGAATGGTTGTGCTATTCATGACGCTATCACTGTGATTCTTTATTTCCAATATAGGCCAATGTGATGTTCTACGAAATTTCAAAGATCAGGACATCCTGTTGCATAAATTCGAACAGGATGTAAGGAAGAATGAGCTATAGGCAAAAAATTAAAGGAAGCAATATTTAAAGTTCCAAAAAAGCATCCCGAAAGATGATTCTTCTATTTTCCATGCACAAAATGTGCATTCAGGACTTTATGCCTAATGTGATATGCAAGCTCCATTCAGACAAAATCAGCTAATGTCAGGGAACAACAAAAATATCTGATTCAGGATGAAGAGATGACTAATTTGCATGTATCCCAACCCGTTGGTTGTATTATTCAAGGAAAAATGGTACAAGGCGCTGCCGAAAGTTTTGTGGTGATTAATCCTGCTGATGAGCAGGTATTGGCCCTATGTTCCTCTCCCTCGGAAGCACAAATTGAAGATACCATCCGTAGTGCCGAGCAGGCATTTCAACACTGGAAAAATACGGATGATGCAACGCGACAGGCAATCCTGCATCGTATTGCAGATCGTATTGAAGAACATCGGGAAGAGTTAGCGCGTTTAGTGGTGCAGGAGCAGGGCAAACCTTATGCACTGGCTGAATTTGAAGTCGGTGGGGCCATTGCCTGGACCCGCTATCAGGCAGAACTCAAGATTGAAACTGAAATCTTACAGGATGATGCTAATAAGCGGATCGAACTTCATCATCGGCCTTTAGGAGTTGTAGCATCGGTTACTCCATGGAACTGGCCTTTAATGATTGCTGTCTGGCATATCATGCCGGCAATCCGCGCTGGCAATGTAGTGATCAATAAGCCTTCAGAATTTACCCCATTGTCTACCCTTCGACTCGGTGAGTTGATTCAGCAAGAAGTTGCACCTGGAGTGGTCTCTATACTTACAGGAGGCGGAGAAGTTGGGGCTAAGCTGACCAGTCACCCTGCAATTGCCAAAGTAGTATTTACCGGTTCGACCGTAACTGGGCAAAGAATCATGCAGAATGCAGCTGCGACATTCAAGCATCTGACACTGGAACTTGGTGGCAATGATGCAGGCATTGTTTTGCCAGATACCGATATCCAGGCAATGGCAACCCGAATCTTTAATGGAGCTTTTATCAACATGGGCCAGACCTGTGCAGCGTTGAAACGGCTGTATGTGCATGACAGCCAATATGATTCACTGGCACAGGAATTAGTAAAAGTCGCACAGCAACAATCTCTGGGAGATGGTTTAGCCGAGACGACTACTTTTGGCCCAGTGCAAAACATCAAGCAATACCAAAAAGTTCAGACCATGATTCAGGAAGCTCAGGATGAAGGTGCAATAGTCATGACATCTGGTCAGAATCTACCGGATACAGGCTATTTTATTGCACCAACAATTGTGACCAATGTAAGCCCAGATAGCCGTCTGGTGCAGGAAGAGCAGTTTGGTCCGGTGTTACCTTTGATTCGTTATCACGATATTGAAGAAGTACTGACTGAAGCCAACAATACGGATTTTGGCTTAGGTGGTTCGATCTGGTCATCCAATCTGGAGCAGGCGCAGCAGTTTGCTCAACGACTGAGTTGTGGTACGGCGTGGATCAATACGCATGGTGAGATTTTCCCGCATGTACCTTTTGGTGGATGGAAACATTCGGGCATCGGCGCACAGTTTGGACTGAGTGGCCTGCTCGAAAATACGATTCAACAGGTTGTTC
The DNA here is from genome assembly GCF_013417535.1 of Acinetobacter sp. YH12241. Classification (NCBI taxonomy): domain Bacteria; kingdom Pseudomonadati; phylum Pseudomonadota; class Gammaproteobacteria; order Moraxellales; family Moraxellaceae; genus Acinetobacter; species Acinetobacter sp. YH12241. The sequence goes on from NZ_VPDQ01000002.1 coordinate 60,046, forward strand.
ATATCAATAAAAATTAAATCAAAAAAAGCTCAAGTTTAACTTGAGCTTTTTTCTTTTACTTAAAATATATCAACGTAATAAAGGGCGGGCAGCCTGAAAATCAAAATGTAACTGCTTGAATTTATTTAAGACAATATAAGATTTGATATGGCCGATAAAATTACAGCTTAGTAATTTTTCAGTCACAAAATTTGCCAGCATTTCCAGATTTTTAGCGCCTACTTTTAACATGAAATCTGCATCACCGCTTAAAGAAAAAGCTTCCTGAATAGCTTCTTCTTCTTCAATCAATTGTTGGAAAGCGCTCTTCGCTGCTGCGTCATGTGTTTTGAGATTAACCTGAACCATAGCCAAAACCGCAATTCCCAAAGCTTCAGGATGAATACAGGCGCTATAACCTAAAATAATTCCTTTTTGTTCCAGCAGCTGACGCCGTCTAGAACATTGAGAGGCTGACATACCGATTAAATCTCCGATTTCCTGATTCGTCAGGCGCCCATTTTTTTGCAAAGCCTGGATGATTTTCCAGTCAAATTTATCCATTGCATCCATTGCATTGAATCCTTATTCGATACACGTTCTATGTATTTTTAAATCATTGTGACTTGCATTATGCACGAAATCAGAAAATGAAATGCAATATTCTGTAATTGAAGCATAATAAGTGATAGGGAAAATAATAATGTTTATGGAAATTGGTCAGTACCTTAATCAGCGCCTGCAAGAACTAGGAATTCAGTATATTTTTGGTGTGCCAGGTGACTTTAATCTCTCCTATTTAGAACAGATTGAAATTGATCCAAAACTGGAATTTATCGGTAACTGTAATGAGCTAAATGCAGCTTATGCAGCAGATGGTTATGCCCGTCTGCATGGTGTCGGCGCTTTACTGACCACTTATGGTGTGGGCGATCTAAGTGCGATTAACGGTATTGCAGGTGCATATGCTGAGCAGGTTGCCATGGTGCATATTTCCGGCATTCCACCTTTGCATGCCGTAGAGCAGGGCGCTTTGTTACACCATACCCTGATTGATGGCGATTATGACAATATCATGAACTGCATGCGCGAATTTACCGTGGCACAGACACGTTTGACTCCAGCCAATGCAGTGAGTGAAATTGACCGGGTATTAAAGCAATGTATATTGATGCGTCGACCGGTTCATATCCAGCTCCCTTCAGATATTACCCATCTCCAGATTAAAGTACCTAAGCAACTTCTAGATCTGAGCCGTCCACAGAGTGATCCAAAACTTCTGCAAGAAACTGCGACACGGATAGCTAAACGCATCAAACAGGCACGTCAGCCAGTCCTGCTCATTGACAATGGAGCAGAAATTTTCCAGCTTACCGATATGCTGCAAAATTGGGCTGAGCGCATGCAAATCCCCTATACCTGCCTGTCTACTGCCAAAAATATCATGAATGAAAGCCATCCCTTATATGCAGGTGTTTATGCAGGTGCAGCAAGCGCAGCATCAACCTGTCAGCTGGTGGAACAGTCGGATTGCCTGATCGCTATTGGGCCACGTTTTACCGATGTTGCCACCGCATTTTTCTCACATCGTGTATCCGCACAAAATATGCTGTATCTGGCGGATTCCTGTCTTTGTCTGGATGGGCAGATGATCAGTGGACTGGATTTAGCTCAGTTGATCCAAGCTATCTCAAAACAGACTTTAGATGATCAACCACGTACTTTTAATCCTGCACCGAAACCATCGTTACAAACTCAACAGATCGAAGAAAATACTGCGCTGAGCCAAACTGCACTCTGGCAGCAGATTTCTGAATTCTTACAGGAAGATGATGTGATTGTGGCAGAAGTGGGCACCGCCAATGCGGGGTTGTCTGGACTAACCTTGCCAGTGACCGCCAAGTATCTGGTACAACCGATCTGGGGTTCAATCGGCTATACCTTGCCTGCCTTGCTTGGCAGTATGCTTGCTGCACCACAGCGCCGTCATCTGCTGTTTATTGGTGATGGTTCGATTCAGCTGACCATTCAGGAGCTTTCTACCTTATTAAGAGAAGGCTTAAAACCCGTAATTTTTATTTTAAATAATGGCGGCTATACCATTGAACGTTTGATCATGGGTGAAAATGCCAAGTACAACGATATTCAGAACTGGCAATACAGCCAGTTTGCTCAAGTCTTTTCTGCTGATACTCCGCATCAGGCTCATATAGTGAAAACCCCGGCAGAATTAAAGCGTACACTCGCACAAGTTCATCAGGCTGAGGAATTATGTCTGATTGAACTGCAACTCCCACGTATGGATGCACCACAACGTTTAAAACAGTTTGCTGAAGTCGTGGCACGCTATGACTATGGTGAATATGGTTATAAGCAGCTGGTTGAGCAGAATACACCTCCCTACAAAAAGGCAATCTAGCAAAATGTAGAAATTAAAAAAATTGTTCACAAGGAGTGACAATATGGATGTTGAAGATCATCAATTAAAAAAACAGCTTTCCAACCGGCATATCCAGCTAATCGCCTTAGGTGGAGCGATCGGTACAGGATTATTTTTAGGTTTATCACATACAATTCAGCTGGCAGGCCCATCAGTGCTTCTGGGCTATGCCATCGCTGGCATCATTGCATTTCTGATCATGCGCCAATTGGGTGAAATGGTGGTGCATGAACCGGTCAGTGGTTCATTCAGTTATTTTGCCAATAAATACTGGGGCAAAAAAGCAGGCTTTATTTCAGGCTGGAACTATTGGGTGCTCTATGTCTTAGTGAGTATGGCTGAGTTGAGTGCAATTGGTACTTTTATTCAGTTCTGGTGGCCGGAGATTCCGACCTGGCTCACGGCACTGGCATTCTTCCTGCTTATGAATGGGATCAATCTGGTCAATGTCAAATTCTTCGGTGAGAGCGAATTTATATTTTCCATGGTCAAGATCATTGCCATTTTAAGCATGATCGGATTCGGGATCTATCTGCTGTTTAGCGGTTCTGCAGGAAGTCAGGCCAGTGTGACCAACTTGTGGCAGCATGGCGGATTTTTCCCTGAGGGCTGGTCGGGTTTTATGATGGCACTTGCTGTGATTATGTTTGCATTTGGTGGGCTGGAGCTGATTGGTATTGCCGCCAGTGAAACCAAAAATCCAGAAAAGACCATTCCAAAAGCAGTCAATCAAATTGTCTACCGTGTACTCATTTTTTATATTGGCGCCATAGGTGTGTTGCTATGTCTCTATCCATGGAATCTGGTGGCGCAAGGCGGTAGTCCGTTCGTAATGATTTTCCAGTCATTGAATAGTCACGGCGTGGCCAATGTTCTTAATTTTGTAGTCTTGGTCGCTGCACTTTCAGTCTATAACAGTTGTATTTACTGTAATACCCGTATGTTATTGGGTCTGGCTCAGCAGGGTAATGCACCGGCATTCTTAAAGAAAATTAACCGCCGTGGTATCCCGGTGAATGCTGTTCTATTCTCGGCAGCAGTCTCCGGTATCTGTGTATTAATGAATTACCTCATGCCGGGTGAAGCTTTTGGTATTCTGATGCTACTGGTGGTTTCAGCTCTGGTGATTAACTGGCTGATGATTTCACTGACCCATCTGAAATTCAGAAAAGCCATGCAGGAACAGCAGCAGACGACCGCATTCCCAAGTCTGTTTGGCCGCTGGAGTAATTACCTGACGATTTCATTTATTATCATGATTTTAATGATCATGAGCTTTACCAAAGAAATGCAGATTGCTGTTGCATTGGTGCCGGTCTGGTTGCTGTTTTTGACGGTGATGTATGTGATGAAATATCGCAGGAAACCTGTGCTCTTGCCTGAATCTGCTGAACCCACCACTTAAATAAAAAGGCCCTGAACAGGGTCTTTTTTCTATTATATTGTCTTGATCAGGTGACGGATTAATTATCATAAAACCGTCATAAAGCTGTAACCCGGCTGTCATATTCCAAAATCAAAATGTGAGTATCGAAAACAGGTACTCAACTGAATCAAAAGTGGTGTACTCGAAATTTTAATAAATGAGAGAGATCCAGAATGCGCTTAACAAATATAGCAATCTTAATTGCAGCGGGGGTAGCGGCATCCACGACAGCGAATGCAGCACGTGACACTATTCAAATCGCAGGTTCTTCTACTGTTTTACCTTATGCCAGTATTGTCGCTGAAGAATTTGGCAATACTTTCCCTCAGTTTAAAACACCAGTCGTTGGTTCAGGTGGTTCATCTGGCGGCCTAAAACAGTTCTGTAATGGTGTAGGGGACAATACCATTGATATTGCCAATGCCTCGCGTCAAATCAAAAGTGCCGAACTGGCAGAATGTAAAAAGAATGGTGTCAACAAGGTACTAGAAATCAAGATCGGGTATGACGGGATTGTCTTTGCATCTAATTCGAATAAAGCCGCTTATAAATTACGACCTCAGCATGTTTATGCTGCTTTAGCTGCGCAGTTACCTTCTAAAGGGAAAATGGTGGCTAATCCATATACCCGCTGGAACCAGATTGATCCAGCTTTGCCGAATGAACCCATCACTTTAGTGATTCCGGCTTCAAATCATGGCACACGTGAAGTCTTCCAGGAGAAGATGGTGGATGCAGGCTGTGAAACGTATGCTGCAATTAAGTCTCTAGATAAAGATGCCAAGAAAAAGGCGTGTAGCACCTTCCGTAAGGATGGACGCGTCATTGAAATATCAGGTGACTATACTGAAACCTTGGCACGTTTAAAGACCTCACCAAGTGCAGTCGGTGTCTTTGGTCTGGGCTTCTATGACCAGAACCGTGATCGTCTGCGTGTAGCTACAGTCAATAACGTGGCACCTTCTGAAAAGACCATTTTAAACGGTGCTTATCCGGTATCTCGTCCATTGTTCTTCTATGTCAAAGGCGAACACCTGAAATCAATCAAAGGTTTGCAACAGTTCACAGAGTATTTCCTGAATAAAAAGGTATCGGGTAAGGGTTCCAAGCTGGAAAAAGCCGGCTTGATTTCAATGTCAGACAAAGAACGTGCAGCAGTGCTGGCAAACTTTAAGGCTGCAAAAGCCGTAGTAGTGAAATAAAACAGGATTTAGGAAAATGCTGGTGACAGTCGACCTGTCATCGGCTTTTCATAACAAGCAAGTTTTTTCACAGACTAAAATCCTTGAAAGAAGCATGGAGAATACATGAATCTGCTACTTATAGGTGTGTTACTGGCTTTAATTGCCATCGCCTATCAAATCGGATTAAGTAAAAGCCGGAAACTAGCAGGTCAGGGCAATAATTCTGCGATGCTACATTCACGTCCTGGATATTATGGCGCACTGGTAGCTTTGTGGTGTGGACTTCCTGCATTTTTGATTCTGATGGCATGGAACATTGTTGAACCTAGCCTGCTGGAACAGGTCGTAATTAAACACCTGCCTCATGATGTTTTGACTCATCTGGATCAAGCCAGTCTGAGTGTGGTCATAGATCGTGTACAGGCATTGGCTTCCGGTTTCGGTGTCAGTGATCAGCCGGCTGCTTATGAACTTGCAGCAGCAGAACAATTAGCTAAATTTTCTACCATCGGTACTTTTGCCAAACTGGCAGTTGTCATTTCTGTGGCTTTGGCCGGTCTGGTCTGGGCAAAAAAACGGATCAGCCAGAATTTTCGTGCACGGAATCAGGTCGAAAAGATCATGAATATCGGGCTGGCCTTGTGTTCTGGAGTAGCCATCCTGACCACACTCGGCATTGTGATGTCGATGTTTGGCGAAGCCATGCGATTCTTCAGCTTTGTCAGTCCACTGGATTTCTTCTTTGGCACCGAATGGGATCCGGGTTTTAGCACCACGGGTCATGCCGAAGGCAGTTATGGATTATTGCCATTGCTGTGGGGAACATTGATGGTCAGCGGGATTGCATTACTTGTTGCAGTCCCCTTAGGACTGATGATTGCGATTTATCTGGCCGAGTACGCATCACCACGCTTCCGAGCTTGGGCAAAGCCGACCATTGAGGTTTTGGCTGGAATTCCAACGATTGTCTACGGTGTTTTCGCCTTAATGATTCTGGGGCCATTTCTTAAAAGTCTAGGTGCTTTGGTCGGTATTGATATTAATGCCACCAGTGCGCTTACTGCTGGCTTCGTCATGGGCATCATGATTATTCCATTCGTGTCATCTTTATCAGACGACATTATTACCCAGGTACCACGTGCCTTGAGGGATGGTTCTTTAGGTCTGGGCGCGACCAAATCTGAAACGATTCGTCAGGTCGTATTACCAGCCGCTTTACCCGGCATTATTGGCGCTTTTTTGCTGGCGGCATCGCGGGCCATTGGTGAGACCATGATTGTGGTACTCGCAGCAGGAAACAGTCCGCAACTGCATGCCAATCCGCTGGAAGCAGTCTCAACAGTGACCATTACTATCGTCAATCAGCTTACGGGTGATACTGACTTTGCCAGTCCGCAGGCGCTGGTGGCTTTTGCGTTGGGTCTTACCCTGTTTGTCATTACATTAGGGCTGAACATTGTTGCACTGTACATCGTGCGTAAATATCGAGAGCAATACGACTAATGAGTACTTCAAATACAACGCCTGTAGATCAGCCTATTGATCCATCTGTGGCTGCTGAGCAACGTGAAAAGCGCAGGAAGACCATTCAAAGCTCTCTGGCACGACGTCATCGCAAAGAAAAAACCTTTCGTGTCATGGGGCTTTCTGCCGTATTGGCTGGTTTGTTCTTTGTGGTAGTTCTTTTCGGCAGTATTTTGGGCAAAGGTTTGCCGGCATTCTGGCAAAGCAGTATGAGCTTGCCGATTCATTTTGATCCAGCCATTGTCAATATTAATCCTAAACCTAAACAGGCTGCGGGAGAATCCCAGGCACAATTTGAACAGCGTATGGTGGATTGGCAAATGCAGGTCGGTCTGGTCGACTGGGATGCCTTGATTGTAAATGGCATGATTGCCAAAAACAGTAAGCTGGAAAGCCAGCGTGATGAACTGGGCTATTTATATACCAGTTCAGAAGCGTATCGTCTGCGGGATATGGTACTGAATAATCCGGCTCTGGTTGGTCAAACTCAGGACGTGAAAATTCTGGCAGATGCCAATGTTGATGTCTGGCTGGCTGGCAATATTGACCGCGATCTGCCCGATGAACAGCAACAGCTCAGTCTTGAAGTCCGTCAGCTTGCGGATGATATGAAAGCTGCCGGAATCATAGAAAGTAGCTTTAATACCAATATCTTTACCAGTCCGGACTCGCGCAGTTCACCTGCTACCTCAGGTCTCGCAGGCGCATTTATGGGCTCATTGTTCATGATGCTGATCGTGATCTTTATTTCGATTCCGATCGGGGTCGCATCGGCTATCTATCTGGAAGAGTTTGCGCCGAAGAACTGGATTACCGATGTCGTAGAAGTGAATATTAATAACCTTGCGGCAGTTCCTTCCATTGTCTTTGGTTTGCTCGGTGCAGCGATTTTTATTGGCTGGATGCATTTGCCGCTTTCAGCACCATTGGTCGGTGGTCTGGTACTGAGCTTGATGACATTACCGACTGTGATTATTACTACGCGTGCATCACTCAAAGCCGTACCGCCATCCATCCGTCAGGCAGCATTAGGCTTAGGTGCATCACGCTTACAAACCGTATTTCACCATGTTTTACCGCTTGCACTACCGGGTATTTTGACTGGGGCGATTATTGGTGTGGCACAAGCACTGGGTGAAACGGCCCCACTATTATTGATCGGGATGAGTGCTTTTGTGGCGAGTGTTCCGGCTTCGCCTTTTGATCAATCCACGGCATTGCCGGTGCAAATTTTCCTGTGGCAAGGCAATGAGCTGCGTAACTTCTTCGAAGGGCGTACTGCAGCAGCCATTATTGTACTTCTGGCCATGATGATCAGCCTGAACAGCTTGGCCATCTGGTTACGTAAGAAATTTGAAGTCCGTTGGTAAGGAGGGGCAGAATATGAATACAGCAAATCCAACTATAAATGCCTTAGAAAAGGATCCGTCTGTGAATCCACAACATACACAATTTATCCAAGATTCTGTAACCCAAAAGCCGGCGACTGCTTTTGTTTCCCAGTTTGATACTCAGGCTGAAAACAAAGCACCGAAAAAGTCAGATCAGGTCAAAATCAGTACCTCAGATGTACATGTTTACTATGGTGAAACAGAAGCAATTAAAGGCATTGATCTGAACATCTATGAAAATGAAGTGATTGCTTTTATCGGTCCTTCAGGTTGTGGTAAGTCAACATTCCTGCGTACTTTAAACCGGATGAATGACACGATTGATCGCTGTCGTGTGACCGGTAAGGTGTTGCTGGATCATCAGGATATTTATGATCCGAATCTGGATGTGGTATTGCTGCGTGCGCAGGTGGGGATGGTGTTCCAGAAGCCAAACCCTTTTCCAAAATCGATTTTTGACAATGTCGCTTATGGGCCAAAATTGCATGGTCTGGCACGGGATAAATATGATCTGGAAGAAATTGTAGAAAACAGCTTGCGTAAAGCGGGATTATGGGATGAAGTCAAAGACCGTTTAAATCAGCCGGGTACGGGGCTGTCGGGTGGTCAGCAGCAGCGTTTATGTATTGCACGGACGATTGCCGTTTCTCCTGAAGTGATTCTAATGGATGAACCTTGTTCAGCACTCGATCCGATTGCAACAGCCAAAGTTGAAGAACTGATCTCCGAGCTTTCAACCCAATACACCATTGCTATTGTGACTCACTCCATGCAGCAGGCAGCGCGAGTCTCTGATCGTACCGCTTATTTCCATTTAGGTGATCTGATCGAAGTCAACTCGACCGAGAAAGTCTTTACCCAGCCAGATCATCAGCTCACTGAGGCCTATATTACAGGGCGTTTTGGTTAAGAAGTTTTATCTCAAGAAAGAAGGGCTAAAAAGCTCTTTTTTTTATATCCAAAAGTAACCAAAGAATAGAAGATATATCAATTGAATCAGTGAAATGTGGAAAAATAAACCGAATCCTATTGTGCCCTAAATTCTTATAGAATATGCCGTCTTTGACATGGCAGAGCTGTCAAAAGATAGATGTTAAGAAAAGGTTGCATCCGCTATGGAAACACTCAAAAAGATGTCAGTTTTTCTGATGCTGCTGATCGCATTAAGTTTAGGCATTGGTGGTTTGTGGCATCAATTACAAGGCGGCAGCATGTTTTATACACTGATTGGATTGCTGTATGGACTCAGTTTGAATTTCTATTTTAAAAAGCAGGAAAAAGCCTTATATGCGAATTCTGCTGTATTGCTGGGTGTTATTCTCTGGGCAGGTTATCAACATGGCATTAATCTTTTATAGTACAAATTATTTTTGCTCTACTAGAGCCCCATGGATACTGCTCTGTTTCAGCAATTAAACAACAATATTCTATTGAAAAAAAATCATTTGACCTTATCTTAAATTGAAACCTATATAAATAATTGAGACCCGATTTTTATGTTATTTCATACCCCCAAATTACCCGCTGAAATCCGTATTAGTCACTTGAATGCGCGCATTAACGAGCAACGAAAAAAAATAGCGCAAACAACTTCATCTAAACTGGAACTTTTGCAATTGAGCCAGCAATTGTCAAAAGAAGCGCGTGCGCGTAAGAAAACTAACCAGAAAATCTATGTGCTCGATTTTAAAGGCGATATGGCTGCGTCTGCGGTAGAAAGCCTGCGTGAAGAAATTACCCTGATTCTATCTACAGCGAAAGCTGGTCGTGACCGTATCATTGTACGTTTAGAAAGTCCGGGTGGTATGGTGCATGGTTATGGTCTTGCAGCTGCGCAGCTGGTGCGCTTACGTGAAGCGGGTTTCCATGTGACCATCTGTGTCGATAAAGTGGCAGCCAGTGGCGGTTATATGATGGCGTGTATTGCAAATGAAGTGATTTCTGCGCCGTTTGCGATTGTGGGTTCAATTGGGGTAGTGGCACAGGTGCCGAACTTTAACCGTCTGCTGAAAGAAAACAAGATCGATTTTGAACTTTATACTGCGGGTCAATACAAACGTACGGTGACCATGTTTGGTGAAAATACCGAAGAAGGCAAAGCCAAGTTTGAAGAAGAATTGCAACAGACACATGCCTTGTTTAAACACTTCGTGGAAAAATATCGTCCACAGTTAAATGTTGAAAAAGTGGCAACGGGTGAACACTGGTATGGTCAGGATGCCCTAGACCTGAATCTGGTAGATAAATTGCAAACTTCCGATGAATATCTGCTAGGCCTATTACCACAACATGATGTGTATTTAATCCAGACCCGTAAAAAACCAACGCTGGGCGAAAAACTAGGTTTGCAAGCAGCACAAATTGCAGATTCTTTTATCCCTGCGGTGATGAATAAAGTAGTAGATACGCTAACCAAAGCCAATTCAAATCTGGTTCAGATGCGCGATCCTAAACTTTAATTCATTATTCAGTTATGAATCTAAGAGCTCACTTCGGTGGGCTTTTTTATGATCTAAAATTAAACAATTGTGCTATAAATAACTGACTTATAGTGGTTTCTCATTTATATGCTCACGTTTCTTTTACTATTAGGCTTATTCAGTATCATTTTTATTCCGATGCTATTTATGCTCTATTCTGAAGCGAAATTAACCACTGACGAATCGAAGAAGATTTTATTTTGGCTCAGCTTTCTTCCGGGCACTTCAATCTTTTTACTTTACGCATTTTTAAAGCCAGATGCTCCACCAGTTAGTCCTTCGAAGGACTGTGGCGTGATTCAATTTTACCAATTCAATGCTCGTCGGAGTGGTTACTTTGAGCGTGTCAGCATCCGCTTTGATGATACTCAACATAATCGTCATCTATTTTTTGATAAGCATCTAAAGAAAATTCCTCAAGGTCAAAAAGCCTGCTTTGAATATTTAGATAAGTTCAAATATCCGCATTTGGCAGAATCTAAGCTGGTTAAATGGATTGAACCTTCATAAATATCAGCCATGGTTACTGCTCATCAGCTAAAATGAAGCATATTTCCATTAAGAGCAGAAAGATGACCGTGGCTGAAGCATTTTTAGCAATCCAAAATTGTTATTTTAACTATGAATTTGAGGAACTGAATTTAGCGGATGACTTCCCAGAAGAGTTGCCTGTTTCTCTACGTGGAATTATGTACAGACATGAGATTCAATATCCCGATGCCACCTATTATATTTATTACAGCGAGATATTGACGGGTAATGAATTGCAAAAAATGAAAGATGATTGGCAGCGATATTGCCCACTTCCATAATTTAAAATAAGAAAATATAAAATCTAAGTCTTTAATTCCAGCAAATAAAAAAGCTCACTTTAGTGGGCTTTTTTATTTGCTGGAATTAACATCAATCCACCAGTAAACATCGCCCCAACTGTCGCTAATAATATATCTTTATGGGCATCCCACATATCACCTTGCTGGCCGTTATAACTTTCCACCTGTTCAGGTGATAAGCCAATGGCGATCAGCCATTCAATCCATTCATAAATCAGACTGGTTGCCATCACAAATTGAATGACTAAAAGAAAAATGGTGAATGGTTTTTGCTGGGGTAACCAGACCTGAAACAGTCGATAAAAAACAGGATAGAGCAACAGGCCAAAAACCAGATGCACAAAACGGTCAAACATGTTGCGAGACCAGCCTATGAGAGCATTTAGGTCAAAGCCAAACAGTGTCTGAATCCAGTCATTATAAGGCACATAAGAATATAGATAATGTGCTGCAACGATATGGATGAATAAAAACAGAATATACAGATTAAAACTAAGAAAACTGAGTCCGATTTTATACAGGCAGAAAATCAGCATACCGATCATAAATAGGGTACCGGTCTGATGCAGTAAATAGGATTGCATTTCCAGAGGCTGAATGCTGGCAACAATGATCGCAGCCACCAAAACCCCCAGGCTGATCAAATGTTTGCCGCTCAATCGATGATCTATCATCTTGTTATCTGTCGTTTTGTTTTAAAGTTGAAAATAATTATAAATAAAAAAAGCGAAGCCGGAGCCTCGCTTTTGGTCTTAATTATCTAAATTAGATTTTAGAAATTAAGTCTTTAATTTGTTTTGCCTGGTCAGCAGCATTACCTGTATAAGTTGCAGGGGTCATTTCAGCCAGACGTGCACGGTCTGCAGCAGGAACTGCTTCAAGCTCATTACCATTCACGAAGCTCACCATCATGTCACGAGTCATCGCTTGACCACGAGTCAGTGCTTTCAGTTTTTCGTATGGTTTTTCAACGTTATAACGACGCATTACTGTTTGGATTGGTTCAGCCAGAACTTCTTGTGCGTGGTCAAGATCTTCAAGAATACGAGCAGCATTCAGTTCAAGTTTACCGATACCTTTTAAGCATGCCTCAAACGCGATCAAGCTTTGTGCAAAACCAACACCCATGTTACGAAGCACAGTAGAGTCAGTTAAGTCACGCTGCCAGCGAGATACAGGCAGTTTTTCGCCTAGGTGAGCCAATACGGCATTTGCAATACCCAGGTTACCTTCAGAGTTTTCAAAGTCGATTGGGTTCACTTTATGCGGCATGGTAGAAGAACCCACTTCGCCTTCTTTCAGTTTTTGTTTGAAGAAGCCGAGAGAGATATAACCCCAAACGTCACGGTTAAAGTCGATCAGGATGGTATTGAAACGACGCAGTGCATCAAACAGTTCCGCCATATAGTCGTGCGGTTCGATCTGAGTGGTGTACGGGTTGAAAGTCAGACCTAAAGATTCCACGAAAGCTTGTGAGTGAGCAGGCCAGTTGATTTCTGGGTAAGCAGAGTAGTGTGCATTGTAGTTACCTACAGCACCGTTGATTTTGCCCAGCAATTCAACATTTTTGAACTGTTTGATTTGACGAGCCAGACGGTAAGCCACGTTCGCCATTTCTTTACCCAAAGTGGTTGGGCTGGCAGTTTGACCGTGAGTACGAGACAGCATTGGCTGTTCAGCGTGAGTCTCAGCCAAAGCCACGATTGAATCGATAATTTGTTGCATAGACGCGATTAAAACATCACGGCCATTTTTCAGCATTAAAGCATGAGACAGGTTATTGATGTCTTCAGAGGTACATGCAAAGTGAATGAATTCACCCGCATTTTTCAGCTCTTCAATCCCTGCAATTTTTTCTTTCAGGAAATACTCAACCGCTTTCACGTCATGGTTTGTAGTACGTTCGATCTCTTTAATGCGGTTGGCATCTTCTTCAGAGAAGTTGGCAACAATCGCATCAAGTGCAGCATTGGTTTCAGATGAGAAAGCTGGCACTTCAGTGATTTCAGGACGGTTGGCAAGCGCTTGTAACCAACGCACTTCAACAGTCACACGAGCATGGATCAGACCAAACTCAGAAAGAAAAGGGCGCAGCGCATCACATTTGCTAGCGTAGCGTCCATCTAATGGAGAAAGTGCAGTTAAAGCGTTCATATCGATTCCCTAAATTTTGGAATTAAACGAAAAACGGTGCGCGTACAACAACATGGTTTAGATCACCTGAAACTGTAAGCGCGCGAGATTTTGGATATCCTGTAGCAGCTTGCGCTTGCCAAAAATCATGCCCCATGAACTGCCACCAAGCTGACGCCATAAGTGCGCCATCTGCAGTCCAGTAAATAGTGAAGCACGGATGCGGTTGGTATGACCGGAATCTTTAAAGGCTTCAGCATTGCCACGCACCATGATCCGCGGATTGATCTGTCCGGCGGTATCGACATAGGTTTGAGCGAGATTGGCAATGATGCTGGGGTGCATGTAATTGTTATCGAAGAAGGAGAGCTGTCTGAGGATTTTTTGCTGGGATTGTTCGATGATTTCAACAAACTTGGGATTACTATAGACCTTCTTTTCTAATTGAAGAAGTGCCATGGCATAGGACATTGGAAGCTTGGTCGATGAAAGTTTTGGAAGTCGGGATTTTGGGGAAGTATTAAAAGGTTGGGTAATGCTGCTTTCCAGGGTTTTTAAACCGAGGGAAATATCGGCCAGCTGATTAAAGAAGTCTAAGGTCTGGGCATTTAACTTGCCGCTTGGACGGATATTTAAACTGGCTTTAATCAACTGCTCAAAATAGAAATTACCGCTTTCACCAATGCTTTGCTGTCCCGTCAATGCAGTCATATGCGTCAGCTGAGTGGCCTGAAAAACCCCCGCCAGCGCCAACGCACGATTTTGACGAACATTCAACGTTGTGGCTTGTTGAAACGGTAACTCCGTCATGCCGAAATCATCCTTTAATAAAATCAGGTTTAGGCGCATTGGTATGATGAATCACGCCACCACCTAAACAAACTTCACCTGAGTAGAATACAACGCTTTGACCCGGGGTCACAGCACGTTGCGACTCATCAAATTCAACACGAACACCATTTGGTGTTTCTGGATCCTTGAAAATAGTACACGCTTGGTCAGGCTGACGGTAGCGGGTTTTTGCCGTACAGCGGAAACCTGATTCAGGAATATCCTGTTCACCGGCTACCCAGTCAATCGCTTCAGACCACAATATGGTACTTTGCATCAGTGGATGTTCATGACCTTGACCGACCACCAGACGGTTACCTTCGATATCTTTATGCAGCACAAACCAGGCACCTTCTTCCGAGCCTTTCATACCGCCAATACCGATCCCGCCGCGTTGACCGAGCGTATAGTACATTAAGCCGTGATGATCACCAACCTCTTTGCCATCTTCCAGCACGATTTTTCCAGGTTGAGCCGGTAAATATTGCTTTAAGAAGTCATTGAAGCGACGTTCCCCAATAAAACAGATACCCGTAGAATCTTTTTTCTTGGCTGTTGCCAGACCTAATTCTTCTGCAATTTTACGTACTTGTGGTTTTTCAATTTCACCGACAGGGAACAGGGTCTTATTAATTTCACGACCATGAACCGCATGCAGGAAGTAAGTCTGGTCTTTATTATTGTCATAACCACGCAGTAATTGAGCATATTGCTCACCACGTGAATTGGTCATGGTCTCGCCGCGACGACAGTAGTGACCGGTGGCAATAAAGTCGGCGCCGAGATTGATCGCATGATCCAGGAAGGCACGGAATTTAATTTCTTTATTACACAAAATATCCGGGTTTGGCGTACGGCCAGCAGCATATTCAGCCAGGAAATGCTCGAACACGCGATCCCAGTATTCCATCGCGAAGTTGGCAGTATGCAGTTTAATCCCGATCTTGTCGCAAACGGCTTGTGCATCGGCAAGATCTTCCATTGCCGTACAGTATTCTGTGCCGTCATCTTCTTCCCAGTTTTTCATGAAAAGACCTTCAACCTGATAACCCTGTTGAAGGAGGAGAGCTGCAGACACAGATGAATCTACACCACCAGACATACCGACGATGACACGTTGTTGCATAGGATTAGGCATCCAAATTTGAAATTAAGGGAGAATTTTGGTGCTCGTAAATGAGCGATAAAGGATAGCGTTTGCCAGCTTGGGCATCCTGCACGGCTTTAATCACCAATGGGCTGCGAGCACGTGCGGTTTCAACCAGTTCATCCAGCGTCATCCAGACTGCACCGACAATACCGGTATCCAGTTCAGCATTTTCATCATGGCTGATGGCTTCTGCTCTCAAACAGAAACGGAAATAGGTACGATCCGGGAACATCGGTGGGGTATAGGTATAGATGCCGATCAGATCAGTGACATTAACCTGATAGCCGGTTTCTTCCATGGTTTCACGAATAGCTGCTTCGACAATGGTTTCACCTGCCTCCACATGGCCTGCTGGCTGATTGAATACGGTATGGGTGACACCTTCAGTATGTTCTTCAACGAACAGGAATTTTCCATTTTTTTCGACGACAGTTGCAACAGTGACGTGAGCAGTCCAAGCGGTCATAAAGGAGCACCATGGAATAAAAACTGTATTCTACAAAATTTAGGCGGCGGTGGCTATGTCGATACTCGGGATTTTAATTTAGATGATTAACAATAAAGGTATTTGGCGAAAAAGAAAACGTAGAATATAATGAGTACATAAAATACTAAAACAGTAATATTTGCATTCTACGCTTTAATATAAGAATTTGATTTAAAATAAAATTTAATAAAAATTAGCAGTATTTCATAACAATTAAAATAAATAACAGGCTTTATAGGACAGGATTCCAATGAAATTCAGAACAGACATCAATGGCCTCAGAGCAATTGCCGTGATTGCAGTCATGCTATTTCATTTTAATGCGGCCTGGATACCTGGCGGTTTTGTTGGAGTAGATGTCTTCTTTGTGATTTCAGGCTTTTTAATGACTGGAATCATATTTAAAGATTTAGAACATGAAAAATTTTCTATTCTGAAATTTTATGTGGCTCGTGCGAATCGGATTATTCCGGCTTTGGCCGCGCTGTGTCTGGTATTAATGATTTTTGGCTGGTTTTATCTGACGCCTTTTGATTACAAGTTATTGGGTAAGCATGCCGCGAGTAGCATGACTTTTTTATCCAATATCAGTTACTGGAAGGAATCCGGTTATTTTGAGGCAGGCACTCACGAAAAGTGGTTATTACATACCTGGTCACTTTCCGTAGAATGGCAATTCTATATGATTTATCCACTCGTTCTCATTGCCATGCGCAAGTTCATGTCCATCCAGACCATGAAATTTGTGCTGCTGGCAGGAACGATTTTAGGATTCATTCTATCTGTGATCGCTACCTACAAATGGCCAAATCCGGCTTATTTCCTGTTACCTACCAGAGCCTGGGAAATGATGATCGGGGGAATTGCTTATCTTTACCCTTTGACCTTGCAGGAAAATAAGAAAAGGTTGCTGGAAAGAACGGGATTGGCACTTATTTTAGGGTCTTACTTCTTCATTTCAGCAGAAGATTTGTGGCCTGGCTATCTGGCAGTTTTTCCTGTTATCGGTACCTTCCTGATGATTCAGGCACATCAAAATGACAGCGTTATTACCAATAATATTGTATTTCAAAAAATAGGAACCTGGTCTTATTCTATTTACCTCTGGCACTGGCCTTTGGTGGTTCTGATCTATATTTACTCATTACCTGAATATTATGTGTATGCCGGAATAGTACTTTCTATAGTGTTAGGTTTTCTGAGCTATAAGTATATTGAGCAGATTAAATTACCTTCATATCATCAATGGAAAGATATTTATCGTATAAAACCACTTTATTTTTCTCTAGTGCTCATGAGCTTAGGCGTTACTCTAAATATATTTAATGGTTTTAATACAGATCTGCGCCAAGGTGCAGCCTCAGAACAGGCAAAATTTTTAGATTATTATAATGAGAAATTCAAAAATTTAAGGGATGCATACTGGCTAAAATGTGATACTTACGTGAGCCTGACCGAGCATAATAGTTATGATCCTGATCCGGTCTGTATCACGAAACAAAAGGAAGGCGGGGTGTTCTTATGGGGAGATTCTCATGCTGAGGCACTTTCTTTAGGGTTGAGGACATTGCTGAAATCCAAGGATATTCCTTTTTATCAGAAAACCTCTTCTATCTGCCGGGCATCGCTGACCGAGATCAATTACCATAAAGGAGCTTATAAAGAAGCCTGTGATTATTCCAATAAACTGGCACTAAAGAGCATCGCAGAACTTCAGCCCAAAATTGTGGTTATCACCCAAGCCCTGAAACACGACGAAACCAATTGGGAAAATATCGGGAAAAGTTTACTTCAACTTGGCGTATCCAATATCGTCATTGTGGGGCCAATTTCACAATGGAAACCTTCACTTCCGAAAGTGATGGTGAAACCGAAAAACTGGAATAGTGCTGAAGATTTTATATTTGATGCCGGACTGGATTTAAGAGCAGTTCAGGTAGACGAGAAAATGAAAAAATTACAATATCCTCAGGGAATTACCTATATATCTCTTATTGATCATCTATGTAAAAAAGATGATGTTCAGCAGCAATACAAATGTCGGATTCGTGCAGCTCAAGGAGAAGATCTGCTTCAGGTGGATTATGGTCACTTAAGTGAATCAGGCTCTCTATTTGTAGGGAATACCATACTGTCAAAATACTTATTAAATTTATATTCTCAGGGTGTGACTACAAAACAATAAGCTTATTTCCCGTGATTGATCAGCCACCCATTGAGGTGGCTTTTACATATATAAGTTTAATGAAAATTATTCATTCATATTGAATACTTCAGTGATCTCGCAATCACGCACAAACTGTTCATCGTGTGAAACTAAAATTACAGCGCCTTTATAAGACCGAATTGCACTTGCCAGCAAAGCTTTAGACTCAATATCCAGATGATTTTCTGGCTCATCCAATAATAAAAGTTCGGGTTGAGGGGAGACCTGGCTAAGACCTAATAATGCTACTTTGAGTTTTTCACCACCACTTAACTGAGACAAAGGATAAGTACCTTTATCACCACGAATTCTAAGTTGACCCAACAGATTACGCCATTCCACCTCCGGAAAATCAGGATTTATCTGCCTTAAATTTTCAATTGTACTTAATGTCTCATTGAGAAAACTAAAATTTTGATCCAGATAAAAACAGCTTCGTGCCAGAAAGATTTGATCTAGAGGTTGCTGCTTTTGTTGGGCGACCAGTTTCAGCAAAGTGGATTTACCAATTCCGTTTCGGCCTATAATATGGATCTTTTCAGCTGCACTTAAAGCAAGATTCACAGGCTGTGGAGTACCAAAAGGAAGCTTTAACTCTTTAACCCGCAGAATTTCACCAGACTGTGGTTTAAAATCTGGAAATTGAAATAACTGAGGTTTTATCTTTTCAAGTTGCTGCTTTTGAACTTTTAACTCAGAGTGTTCATTCAAAATTTGCCGTTGGTGCTGTGCCTGAACTTTACCTATACTTTGACCAGCTTGTTCCTTTTTAAAGTCTAAAAGCACTTTGGCTTGGGAATTCGAATCACGTAATTTGTTTCCGGCACGTTCCCGCTTTTGTGCTTTCATTAAAACGTCATGCTGCTTGTGCTTCATCTGTTTAATATCACGCTGACTCTGCTGAATTGACTGTTCGAGTGAAGTGACATTTTTCTGATACTGTTCAAAAAACTCCGCATAGTTTCCTGTAGAGTGCTGTAATCCATGCTCATTTAAATAATAAATATGATCAACCTGATCTAGCAAAGTCCGGTCATGACTAATGATCATCACACCAGCAGGATGTAACTTTAAATGCTCTATTAACCATGTTCGTGCTTCACGATCCAGATGGTTGCTCGGCTCATCCAGCAATAAATAATATTCAGGCTTTAAGAACAAGCTACATAAAGCAAGTTTGGTCTTTTTGCCCTCACTCAAATATTGTACGGGAAAGTCCAGATCGGTGGGTAATTGTGCTGAACTCAACAGTTGCTGCCATTCATGCGGCAAATGCCAACTATCCTCAAGTAGCTCATAATCCTCGAAACTGGCTGTACCATGTTCAACATTTTTAAAAGCACGATGTAATTGACTTACTTCGAGTGCTTCAGCAATTGTGGCTGCCTTTAACCGATGCAATTGTGGTAGATAGGCATGATGCATTTGCCAGGAAACTTGACCTGAGCAATGTGGAGAAGAATGCTGAGTCTGATGCAAAAGCTGCATGAGCAAAGACTTACCTTGTCCATTACGGCCAATTAAAGCGCTGACCTGAGCTTTAGGAAGGGTAAAATTTAAATTCTGAAATATGACTTTGGAAGGGAATTCTAAAGTCAGACTGGATATTACACATGCCTGCTGAGTCATAAATAACCTCATAAATACAGGATGCACAAAATAAACAAGGGATTTTTTTCTAGAAGAAAGATCAAGCCAGACAATCTATTTTGCACATCAATCTAAAAATAATCGTTGATGAGAAAAATAGACTTACTTCATTGGCGTGACTCACTTATAAGAGAAGGGGAATTCGGACCTTATTTTAATACAAATAAGCTTGCTTAAAAATAGATCAAATTAGGATTTTTTTATCCAATATGTTGATGCTGATTTAAGTAAATTTCAGGTTTTTAAAAATATGAGATGATTGACTTGAAGTTGAACGAGTAAGTTTCATTTACACTATGCGGCTAAAGTCTCTCTATTTTGCTTTTAAAGGATTTTTTTATGTCTGAACTCAAGCTCTACATTACTTTATTGGGCGGTAAGCATGAAAAAGCCAATGTAGAAGTACATGATGTAGTTCCGGTCATTAGTTCAGATATTAAGACGGCTTTTCCATATCTGAAGGAACAATGGTTTGGTGTGCAAAAAGGCCTGCATGTCGATGGTTGGATGACGATCAATGGTGTCAGCTATCAGGATCTGAATTATCAGGTTCAGGTGACAGACACACCTGTAAAACAGGATTTAAAATTATTCCTGATCAATCTAGGTGCTTATGTGCCAGATCAGTTTGGTGAAATCCATAAATATCTGGTAGTTGCTGCAAAAAATAAGACTGAGGCTAAAGCACAAGGCAAGCTGGCCATTGAAAAGACCTGGTTTAAACCTCATACCGATGCCGTGATTGATGTAGATGATTGCTTAGAACTGAACAAGATTGACCAGAAATTTGTGCGTCTGGTAGAGGGAGACTTTGAAGCCAATAGTTTTAAGAATGATTATGTAATTATTCCTTAATTTATCGATTTATTTGTAATGGCCTGAGACTTTCACATAGTTTTGTGCTGAATAAGGCAAGAAAGCTATTTCCTTTTCAGTCAGTGGACGCACTTTTTTGACTGGACTGCCTACATACAAGTATCCACTTTCTAATACCTTATTCGGTGGTACCAGTGAACCCGCTCCAATCATCACATCATCTTCAACGATTACATCATCGAGAATAATTGTACCGATACCCACTAAAACACGATTACCAATGGTACAGCCATGTAATTTTACATGATGACCAATCGTCACATCTTCACCAATAATCAGTGGTGAACCTTCAGGTTTATCCGCCTTTTTATGACTCACATGCAACATAGAATGATCCTGTACATTTGAATTCTTGCCAATACGAATATGATTCACATCACCACGAATTACGGCAAAAGGCCACACAGATACATTTTCGCCTAAAACGACATCACCTACGACCACCGCCATCGGATCGATATAACAAGAGTCAGCGACTTGCGGGCGAGTATCCAGATAAGGGCGAATGTTTTGGCTCATGTCAGTATCATCCTGAAAGTTTATAAGCATTATAAAATAAAAAAGCACACATTCGATGAATGTGTGCTTTGGCTTTAGTAAGATCTAATATTGATAATAAATATTAGAACAGGTTACTAAAGAATTGTTTGATATGATCCAGCATGCGGGCAAAGAAACCAGCTTCTTCAACTGCTTTCAGTGCAACAAGTGGTTTCTCAGCAATCACTTTGCCGTTTAAAGTCGCTACATATTTACCTACGACTTGACCTGGTTGTAAAGGCGCAGTCAGTTTAGGCTGAACGACTAATTGAGTCTTGATGGCATTGGCCTGACCTTTAGGCATAGTCACATTAAAGTTTTCTGCAAGACCGATCTGCACTTCATTTTCCTTACCAAACCAGACTTTAGACTTGGCTAGAACCTGTTTAGCGGGTTGAACATTTTTGGTTTCAAAGTTTGCATAACCCCAAGCCAGAAGTTCACGTGTTTGCGATGCACGTTCATTCATGGTTGGTGCACCGAAAATCACTGAAATCAGACGAGTCGGGCCACGTTTTGAAGAGGTCGTTAAACAGTAACCGGCTTCATCAGTATGACCAGTTTTCAAACCATCTACACTTGGATCAGTATAGAGCAGGGCATTACGGTTGCCTTGCTTAATCCCGTTAAAAGTAAACTCTTTTTCAGAGTAGATTGGATAGTATTTTGAACTGTCTTTGATGATGTGCTGAGCCAAAGTTGCCATATCTTTCGCAGTCGAATAATGGCCTTCAGCTGGCATACCAGTCGAGTTGATGAAGCTGGTATTGGTCATGCCAATCCGTTTCGCTTCTTGGTTCATCATATGTGCAAAGGTACCCTCGTTCCCTGCAATATGTTCAGCCATCGCCTTAGATGCATCGTTACCAGACTGGATAATAATCCCGCGCAACATTTCTAGTGCAGTCGCCGTACCATTTAAAGGTACATACATACATGATTCTGCACTGCTACCACGGCACCATGCAGATTCATTCATGCGAACCTGTTCATCTTCAGTCAGCTCACCACTTAATAACTTCTGCTCGATGATGTAACTGGTCATCATCTTGGTCATTGAAGCAGGGGCTAATTTTTCATTTTCATTTTTTGATGCGAGAATTTGCCCTGTCTCGTAGTCCATTAGCACATAAGATTTATTATTCAATTCTGGTGGTGCAGATAAGACAGTTGCTGCAAAGCTAAAACTAGGAATTAATAATAATGCAGCAAGGGCAGTTTTTTGGGTCATTTCTAGTGGGTTCCAATATCTTGATGTAAGCACGAAGAGCCTAGCATTTTAGGACAAAGCTAGGCTGACTTCTATGGGAAACCCGGGGTTATTTCAAAAGTATTGTAAGCAATCACACAAAAAGTGGATTATTTACTGTAGCTCACCAACTCATTGCAAATGGCCTGATTCTTTTTCTTGCCAGCCTTTTTGGCATCACTCTGTGCTTCGGCCAGAATGTTACGGAAATCTGACTGTTTTACCATCTGGTTCAGGCGCTCAACCGGATTTTTTTGGCCGGGCAAATATTCAGTCACCAGCTGGTTATACCCCTGATTGAATTTTGCTTTGTCTTTGACCATGCTTGGGCAAATTTCAGAAAGGACATAAATTGCAGCTAATTCTTGCTTGGTGATTTCCTGACTCGGGGTGACTTCAATATTTTCATTTGCTGCATAAACCGAGCTTCCCCAAAGTGTCATACCAGCAACAACAGATAAACTTAAACTTTTAATTAATGTATGTTTCATCAAAAAACTCAAAAATTACATGTAGAACAATAATTTGTTAGCTTAAAGATATTTTCAAAATTGAAAAGAGGGGAAATGTAGTGAAGCTGTAGAATTATGAAGAAATGTGTAAGAGAAAAAAGACGATGCTGGCATCGTCTCATTTCAGTGAGAAAGACCTTATTCCTGATAGGCTAAAACGTCTTCACACGCTGTTTTTTGTTCGTCTTTTGCAGTCTGTTTTGCACCTTGACGTGCTTCTTCAAGCACAGTCTTGTATTCACTGTCTGCCTGAAGTTTTTGATAGGTCATCGATTTGTCTGAGTATTCTTTTAGATAAGATTGAATCAGCTGCTGAATCGTTGTATCGAATTTTGCATTCTGACCAATAATGCCCGGGCATACTTCAATCATTACCTGTGCAGATGCGACATCTTCTTTCACGATCATGTCATTTTCTTCAGCTGTCAAATCATTGGCAATAACTGCAGGAGAAACAAAAGTTGCCAAACTTAAAGCCAAAGTACCCCAAAGAGAGAATTTTTTCATCATCTTAAGCCATATGTATTAATGGATATCGTGCTACAAATATATATAATTCCTGAACTAATACAATGAAATGTCCTAGCGAGTCATTTTTTAGCTCAACGAGATTTTGCAGTGAATATATTAATTTCCAATGATGATGGCGTTTTTGCACCAGGTATACAGGCACTGGCGCAGGCCTTGAGGCCTTTAGGACGTGTTGTGGTGGTAGCTCCAGAAAGTGAACGTAGCGGATTTTCCAGTGCACTGACTTTAGACCGACCATTAAGACCGATCCAGATTTCTCCCGATGTATGGGCGGTTAATGGCACGCCGGCTGACTGTGTCTATCTGGCCATGAACGGCTTATTTGATGTTGAATTCGATCTGGTGGTCAGCGGCATTAACAGTGGTGCCAATCTGGGAGATGATGTGCTGTACTCGGGTACGGTGGGGGCTGCATTTGAAGGCCGTCTGGCCAAACAACCTGCATTAGCAGTTTCTCTATGTGGGCAAAACGTTCGATCTTATACCTTACCAGAAGATTATCGCATTGCAGCGCAATGGGTACATGATTTTATTGCGGCAGGTTTGCCGACTTTGCCTGAGCGTCATATTTTTAATGTGAATATTCCTGATGTGGCTGAGCTGAAAGGAACTAAAGTGACCTTTCAGGGACGCCGTAGCCAGTCCAAGCCGATTACCAGTCATGTAGATCCACGTGGTCGTCAGGTTTACTGGATTGGGCTATCGGGTGAAGCAGTCGCAATGCCAAAACATAAAGGAACTGAAATCGAGTCAGACTTTTTTGCAATTGCCAATGGCTATGTAAGCGTGACGCCAATTCAGATGGATGCCACAAACTATGACACACTTCACACTTTGCAAGCCCAGATTCTAAATAAAATCTAATGAATGTTATAAGTTTGTGAAAAATGAAAGCTTACAAGTATATTGTAGTAAAACTTTGCTAATCTTACTGGGTTTTTGCAACCGTATAGATGTTAGAGAGGAAGATAATGTCCTTGGTGTCACCGAAATACTTCATTCATGCTTCACCATCCAGCTTCATCAAAACTCTGGTTTTGTCCACTGTGGTTGTTTCCACAATGATTATTACTGGTTGTGCCACTAAACCTCAGGTCAATAATATGACGCGCTATGCCGCAGCGCCTGACTTCTATACGGTACGCTCTGGGGATACTTTGAGTGGCATTGCAGCACGTTATGGTCTGAGCTATATCAGTGTGGCAGAGATGAATGATATTGCTCCGCCGTATCGTATTTATGTGGGTCAGTCGATTCGCCTGAAAAATAACACTACTGCTCGCCGTACTACAGCGACTCAACCTGTTACCCAAGCTGCCCCGATTCAGCGTCAAACGATTGCGATTTCAGCGCCAACCACTCCAGCTCCAACGGCTGTTAAGACTACGCCAAAACCTGCCACCACTACTTCTGCACCGATTACCCCAGTATCGACAGCAGCGGGATTACGTTGGGTCAAGCCATCAAATGGTCCGGTATTACAAAACTATGATCTGGCTGCAAATATCAAAGGTACCCGTTATGGCGGTAATGTCGGAGATCCGGTCTTTGCTGCAGCAGATGGGCAGGTGGTATATGCAGCAGATGGCCTGAAGGAATATGGTAATCTGGTATTAGTTAAACATATTAATGGCTATATCACCGCTTATGCGCATAACAGTAAATTAAGCGTGAAAAGTGGCCAAAATGTAACGGCTGGTCAAAAAATTGCCGAGATGGGGGCGACTGGTACAACCCGTACTATGCTTGAGTTTCAGGTTCGCTTAGACGGAAAACCGATTAATCCAACAGCAGTTTTACCAAATAATTAAATAAATAATGCAAAACGTAAATTTCACCGTATAATACAATGAGTTGCTTTTATCAAAAGATGAAGCATCTCATAAGTTTAGAGGGGAATTTATGTTAGATCAACTTCGAGCAATGGGTGTCTTTGCTTGTGTTGTGGAAAAGAACTCGTTTAGCGGTGCTGCACGTGAGCTAGGGATTACAACCAGCGCCGTGAGTCAACAAATTCGCTCTTTAGAACAGGATATGGAAGTTGTACTTCTAAATCGTTCTACGAGAAAATTAAGTCTGACCGAAGCGGGACAAGCTTTTTTTCACAGCTGCCAGGAAATGTTGTCTGCTGCTGAGCGTGGAAAGGTTCGCATTAACGAGTTACGTGATGATCTTGTTGGTGAACTTCGTATTGTATCCTTACCGGAAGTATGTGCGAATCATGTGATTCCTGCACTTTCTCACTGGATGTCCGCACACCGTGGCCTGACAGTCCACCTGGAAACAAACAATCATGAGGTTGATTTGTTGGAAGGGCGTATTGATATTGCCCTGCGATTTGACCAGAACGATGATGATCACAACCTTCAGGTTGTGCCATTAATGCAGATTGAACAGATTCTTGTTGCTGCGCCAAGCTATATTAACCAGACCGCCATTATCTCGCGTCCTGAAGACCTGAAACATCATGATGTTTTGCCTTTAACGCATATTAAAAATCATCAGAATTTCAGTTTTCAGCATGTGCATAGTGCAGAAAAGGTTGAATTTGAACTGAGCTCACGCTTTAGTACCAATAACAGCCTAGTTGCAAAAGCCATGTGCCTGCAAGGCAATGGGGTTGCTAAGATTTTATATCTTGATGTTAAAAAAGATTTATTAAATGGTTCACTGATTGAAGTCTTGCCTGAATGGAAACTTCCGCCAGTCACCCTTTATGCAGTTATGCCTAATCGAGAACAGCAACCGACTAAAGTCCTGCGCTGTCTGGAGGCATTGAAACAATATTTTAGCCAGATCTCTGGTGGACGTTTGTTACAAGTCGCATCATAAATTCCCTATAAACAAAAAAGCCGCTTTAAAGCGGCTTTTTTGTTGTTCAAGATAGACTTAAGCAAGATAAGCCTTGATCATTTTCACTAAACGTTCGATCAGTTGATCGGCCTGTTCCTGAGTAATGTTCAGGGTAGGCAACAGACGAACGACATTACCTGCAGTCACGTTGATAATGGTTTTGTATTCATCGCGTGCAATATCCACCAGCTCACCGCAGTCTTTAGGCAACTCAATCCCGATCATCAGACCGAAACCGCGTACAGTCACTTGATGATCTGCAAGCTGGTTACGTAACTGCTCAACAATATATGCACCTTTTTCAGCGGCATTGGCCACGATATTCTCTTTTTGCATAATATCGATAATGGTATAAACCACGCGTGAACCCAATGCAGTACCGCTATAAGTCGAACCGTGGTTACCCGCAGTCAAAACACCGACACCACGACCTTGAGTCATCACGGCACCAATCGGGAAGCCATTGCCCAGACCTTTAGCTGTGGTCAGTACATCCGGCACAATATTGGTGTGCTGATAAGCAAAATATTTACCGGTACGGCCATTCCCTGTTTGTACTTCATCCAGCATCATTAACCAGTTGTGCTGATTACAGATCTGACGGATTTCTTCTAGGTAGCTAAAGCCTTGCGGTGCAGTGTTGACACCACCTTCACCCTGAATCGGTTCAACCAGAATAGCCACGATATCCGGATGGTTAATTGCAGCTTCTTCAATGGCTTCAATATCACCAAAAGGTACACGAATAAAACCTTCAACCAATGGACCAAAGCCTTGTTGAACTTTTTTGTTACCCGTTGCAGATAGGGTTGCCAGCGTACGGCCATGGAAAGATTTGTCAGCTACAATAATTTTTGGTGACGCAATACCTTGCATATGACCGAATTTACGCGCAATTTTGATAGCGCCTTCGTTCGATTCTGCACCACTGTTGGAGAAGAAAACTTCTTCCATGCCAGCGACTTCAGCCAGTTTCTGTGCAGCAGCAGTTTGCCAAGGCACTTCAAACAGGTTGCTGGTATGAATCAGGGTTGCAGCTTGTTCCGCAATTGCTTCAGCAATCACTGGATGAGCATGACCCAAACCGCAAACAGCGATCCCAGTTAAGGCATCTAAATACTCTGTACCATCTTCGGTATAAAGATATGCACCTCGTCCTCGGACAAAGCTGATCGGTTGACGACCAAAGACTGGCATCAAATGTGAAGGTTGATCAGTTTGTACCGGAGCGAGGGTAATATTGTTCATGACTAACTCTTTACTGTTAGGTGGAAAGAAAAACTTATATAAGCAAAAACTTGGTCAGATTTAAAGGGTAATTGTAAATAAAAATGGATTTATTACTTTAGACGTACTGTTTTTCTCTGTTTTGGGTATAATGCGAGACAGATTAGTTGAGGATTTATCAATGACTGAACAAGCACGCGATACCGAAGCGTTAATTCGTGACCAAATTGCCAAGCACGCAGTACTTCTTTATATGAAAGGCACACCACAATTTCCACAATGTGGTTTTTCTGCACGTGCGGTAGAAGCACTCAGTCAAATTGGTCGTCCATTTGCTTATGTTAATATTCTGGAAAACCCAGATATTCGTGCAACTCTGCCACAAATTGCGAACTGGCCGACATTCCCACAACTTTGGATCAATGGTGAATTGATCGGTGGTAGTGACATCATGCTAGAAATGTTCCAAAAAGGTGAGTTACAGCCTTTAGTAGAACAATACAGCCCAGCACCTGAAGCTTAATCTTTAGATTAAACTGATAGATGTAAAAAAGCGCTTCCGAAAGAAGCGCTTTTTTTATGGGTGAATAGTGAGATAGGGGGGCAGAATTAATCTTCTGCCTGATCCTCAGATTTTTCCAGTTCTTTTGATTCAGCAACCAAGGCCTCAGCTAAGGTATCTGGATCGGTCTGAACTTCCTTTATAGGCGCCTTATCTTTCTTCTTTTTCTTCTTTTTTTTCTTTTTCTTAGGTTCTTCCTCAAACTCGGCACCATCTTCAATGGCTTGCCAGTACTCGAGTTGTTCCATCACAGCAGCAAAGATCGAGTTTTTGCTATAACGGCCTTTCTTGTCCATAGTCCCGACCGGACGTGCCATCAGGATTTCCAAAGCCTGCGCGATATTATCAATGGCATGAATATGGAACTGACCTTCTTCGACTGCAGCAATGACATCTTTGCGTAACATCAGATGCTGCATGTTTTGTCGTGGAATAATCACACCCTGTTTACCTGTCAGGCCTTGCAACTTACAGGCATCGAAGAAACCTTCAATTTTCGCATTAACTCCACCAATCGGTTGTACCTGACCGAGTTGGTTCATGGAACCAGTAATTGCCCAGGACTGGTCGATCGGTAACTGGCTAATCGCAGAAATAAGCGCTGAAAGTTCAGCCACTGTCGCGCTGTCACCATCCACCTGACCATAACTTTGTTCGAAAGCCAAAGCGGCAGAGAAGTGCAGAGTCTGTTCACGACCAAAATGGGCTTTCAGGAAAGAGGCCATCAGTAACACGCCTTTGGCATGTAAAGAGCCGCCAAGTTCTACGCTACGTTCAATATCCAGAATATCGCCACCACCCTGATATACAGAAGCAGTTAAGCGTGAAGGCAGACCAAATTCAACATCTGCATAATGAATCACAGATAGCGCATTGATTTGGCCTAGACGATGACCGCGAGTTTCAATCAGTTGAGTGCCACGGGTCAGATCTTGCCAGAATAGCTCACGTAAATAGCCTAAGCGATATTTACGATGATCCAGTGCGGTATTGATATGCTTTTCTGACACCATCTTATCACCCGCTTCGAATGCATGATGATGCGCTTCACGAATCAGGTCGCCCAGCGTTAATGCATGTAGTGACAGGGAACTCTGATCTTCAGCCTGACGACTTGAGTCGGTCAGCAGAGCAGATAATGCAGAACGGTCAAATGGTAATAATTTATCTGATTGCACATAGTCAGCAATGAGCTGCATATAGGCTTGCTCATTTTCATCATTACGTTGCAAGGTATCGGTAAAATCAGCACGGATTTTAAAGATACTGCCTAGTTCTGGTTCAAGTTCCAGAATTTCATAATAAATTTCTGGCTCTGCCAGCAGCACCACTTTGATATTCAGCGGAATAGAAGCTGGTTCAATGGAAATGCTACCGGTGAGAGTCAGCATATGCTCTAAAGATGAAAGCTTGAGATGCCCAGATTTCAGGGCACGTTTCAGACCTTGCCATGCATATGGCTGTTCCAGTAATTGTTCAGCTTCAAGCATCAGGAAACCGCCATTGGCATTATGCAAGGAGCCGGGACGGATCAGTGTGAAATCTGTAGTAATCGTACCATTTTGGGTCAACTGTTCCACATGACCCAATAGATTGTAATGCGTCGGGAAATCTTCAAAAATAACGGGTGCACCGCTATTTGGCTTATGGGTGACAATCACATTGGCCTGGAAGCGCGCTGGTACGCGGCTAAACTGGGCAGGGGTAAAATCGTCTTCTTCCTGTTCCAGTACAATTTCAACATTATTAATAATGTCTTCAGCATATTGCTTCAGATATTGTTCCAGACCTTCGACATGCTTGAATTTAGTCAGCATCTGCTCAACGCGTGGCATGACTACCTGTTTAGCGATATCACGGTTCAATACTTGAACACGGTCACGCGCATCATCTTCCAGATCACCCAAATGAAGTCCCAGGCGTTC
This sequence comes from Acinetobacter sp. YH12241, assembly GCF_013417535.1. Taxonomy (NCBI): domain Bacteria; kingdom Pseudomonadati; phylum Pseudomonadota; class Gammaproteobacteria; order Moraxellales; family Moraxellaceae; genus Acinetobacter; species Acinetobacter sp. YH12241. Next base: position 90,035 of record NZ_VPDQ01000002.1, read on the forward strand.
CAGTTTCTTGTCCATGTAACGCATGTTAGAGGCGATTTCAGCACGATCTTTATTGCTTAAAGCATTCAGATCTTCCTGAGACATTTCCTGTACTTTGTCATCTTTTAAATGAATTGGCACAAAACAATGCTCATCATTACGAGAAATCAGTTTCAGATCGAGCTCTTCACCTTCACGGGTCAGTTCAATCAGTGCGAGTTGCTGTTCATCCCCCGTTTCCTGACGAATCATTTCAATCCGGTTGTGATAGCTTTCCGCAGTAAAACGGCGCTCCATCTGTTTTAGAATGGATTGCCAGCTTTGGTGCAGCATCGCCTGAAACTTGGGTCCCTGACCGGCTGGAAATTCCAGTGCGATAGGCTGACGAGGATTCTGAAAATTATTGACGTAGACCCAGTCATTTGGCGTTTGCATGGTTTTGGCATGTTGCTGCAGCAAACGCTTTACCATGGTGCGTTTGCCGAGTCCTGCCGTACCCACGGCAAAAATGTTATAGCCTGAATATGGCAGGGCAATACCGGCTTCAACCGAAGCGCGGGCACGATCCTGACCTAAAAAATTATTTAAAGGCTTGATACGCTTGGTCGATGCCGGGATTTTATCCGGATCTGCAATACGCGTCAGTTGTGCCGGTTTCAGGCATGTCTTTTCAAGGGTTGGTGTAATTTCGCTTTGTTCAAAGGCTGAGATAAGTAGGTCGGAGCTGATGTTTTGTTGAGATATAGTTGTATTACTTGAAATTGAAGAATGAATTTGATCGAGTCTCTGAGTCACTGTTGAAAGTCCAAAACGAAATATGACGTGGATAAGGTTTAAGGTATACAGATTTACTTGAAAAATTCAAGCCAACATGTCAGTTTTGCCACAAAATAAAAAATCGGGCATGCGAGAAATATATAAATTTTGTTGAAAGATACGTTATTAAAGGATTGAATAGCAGCAATTGGTTTTCGTGGAAAATAACAAGGCAATGACAACACAAACGACGGGTTGGAAATCCGCATTTACAGCATTTCTGGATCGACGTGCCCTGATCATGCTGTTTCTCGGATTTTCAGCCGGTGTCCCGATTCTTTTGATTTTTTCCAGTTTGTCTTTATGGCTCGGTGAAGCCGGAATCAGTAAAAGTGCGGTGACTTTTTTCAGCTGGGCTGCACTGGGCTATTCATTCAAGTTCGTCTGGGCGCCACTGATCGATGAATTACCTGTCCCGTTTCTGACCAAAGCTTTGGGTCGCCGGCGCGCCTGGCTGCTGATTGCCCAGATTCTAATCGTGACTGCAATTTCAATTATGGCTTTTTCAGATCCGGCATTGGGGCAGGCACATTTACAGCAGATGGCATTGGGTGCAGTCTTGCTTGGGTTTTCGGCGGCAACGCAGGATATTGTCATTGACGCTTACCGTATTGAGCTGGCCGAAACCCAGATGCAGACCGTCCTGGCATCGACCTATAATGCGGGTTACCGGATCGGGATGATTGTGGCTGGCGCTGGAGCTCTGTTTCTGGCGGCATATTTAGGTACAGCCAAAGGCAACTATATCTATGATGCCTGGAAATGGACTTATCTGGCGATGGCGGCGGTTATGCTGGTTGGGATTATCACCACATTGGTCATCCGTGAGCCTCAAGTGGATCGAGTACGTAAAGATTATCAGCGCAGTGATTATTTCCGTCTCGTCGGCGTGTTTTTTGTGGCAGTTATCAGCTTTGTTCTGAGTTATGTCTATTCCGGTGACTTGGTATCGAGTATCACTGAACAATGGACGATTCAGGATACTTTTGCCTTGTTCTGTTTTGAGGCTTTACGCTTTATCGGTTCAGGTGCTGTCGCTTTCGGTGTGGGTACGATTCTGGTCAAAATGGGTGCTGTGAATAAACAGATGGCATTCGAGACCTGGGTGAATCCCGTAGCAGATTTCTTTGATCGTTATGGCTTAAAGCTGGCTTTGGTGTTGTTATTGCTGATCGGTTTCTATCGGGTCTCCGATATTATTGCCGGTGTGATTTCCAATGTGTTCTATCAGGATTTAAATTTTAGCAAGGAGCAGATTGCTGAAGCTGTGAAAGTGTATGGGGTAATTTTCTCCCTGCTTGGCGGTTTTTTAGGTGGCTTGCTGGCTCAGAAAATGAACATCATGAAACTGATGTTTGTAGGCGCGATTTTGGCCTGTTCAACCAATCTGATTTTTATTGGCTTAGTGAAGTCTGGTGAAAAGCTGGGGCAGGTCGAAGTTCAGGTAGGTCAGCAAACCTTTCGAGCAGATACAGATGAAGTCGGTTACTGGAAACTGAATGTACCCACTACTGCTTTTAAAGAGGCCGAACAGATTCAGGTTCGTGCACATTATCTGAATCATCCGGCAGATGCAGTACAAGTCAACCTGCCTTATCTGCAACAGAATGCTTCGCAAGCAGCACAATTACAGCTTCTGCCTGTTACCACAGATAACCTGATCAGTGCCAATGAGCAGGAGAATAGCATCGTGGTTCGCGGTCAGTATCTAGGGCCGGATTTAACTGCAGAGCAAAAAATTGTATTAGAGCTGAATGGCGATAAATTCGATGCCAAGCTGGATGAAGAGCGTGTCTTTAGTGCTGCTATTCCTGCCGAGAAACTGATTACTGCACCTGTGAAGCGAATCAATGCAAGCTTAATGCAGCAGGAGCAGCCAATAGTGACCCAGCAGCATTCATATGCTGTGGACTTGTCGCAGACTCAGGCCAATCCGATGGATATTGATATTCAGCCGATTACAATTGGAACAGGCGAGAATGTTGAAATTCAAGGTAAAGTGATTAAACCGTATAGTTCATGGTGGCTATATTTTGCAATTATTGTCGATAATCTGGCCGCAGGTCTCGCAGGCGCTGCTTTTATTGCCTTCCTGTCCAGTCTGACCAGTGTGTCCTTTACCGCTGTTCAGTATGCTATTTTTAGCTCACTCATGACCTTGACTCCTAAGATTTTAGGTGGATATTCGGGTACTATAGTGACCAATATCGGTTATCCGAATTTCTTCCTGATGACCACTTTAATCGGGATTCCAATCCTGATTCTGGTCGTTTGGGTGGCAAAATTGCTCGGTGAACACCAAAAACAATCTGTAAATAAGGATGATTAATATGCGCATGCTGCATACCATGTTACGTGTAGGCAATCTGGAACAATCACTCAAGTTCTATACTGAAGTTCTTGGTATGACTTTACTTCGTAAGCGTGATTATGAAGAAGGTCGTTTTACCTTGGCTTTTGTGGGTTATGGCGATGAGGAAAATCACACTGTGCTTGAACTGACCCATAACTGGGATACAGAAAGCTATGACCTAGGCAATGGCTACGGTCATATTGCGATTGCGGTAGATGATGCTTATAAAGCTTGTGAAGAAATCAAAGCACGTGGTGGCAATGTCGTTCGTGAAGCTGGCCCAATGAAAGGCGGTGTCACTGTCATTGCATTTGTGGAAGATCCAGACGGCTATAAAATCGAGCTAATCCAGCAAGACAACAACGCACGTAATAACTAAGTGTTATAAAGCGATATATGTGAAATGTATTCATGTATGGATGAAAATATTACATCAATCTGAATGCATAACATGGACCCGGCATCTGTTAAGATAGCCGGGTATTTTTTATCGAATAATAAAATTTTGAGGGAAGGACATCAGATGCTTAAACTGCTGGCATTGGACCGCTTTACGATCTTGCTCTTTGTTATGGTGTTACTGGCCAGTGTATTGCCAGTGTCAGGGCAGGCAGCTGAAGTCTTTAGCTGGATCACCACAGCAGCCATCGCGATCCTGTTTTTCCTACATGGTGCCAAGCTTTCGCGTGAAGCCGTAATTGAAGGCTTGATGCACTGGAAATTACACACTTTGGTCTTTGCGTTGACCTTTGCACTCTTTCCAATTCTAGGTTTGCTGGCAAAGCCAATATTATTGCCAATGCTGGGGCAGGAATTATATTGGGGATTCCTGTTTATGTGCTTCTTGCCATCAACCGTACAGTCTTCGATCGCCTTTACCTCAGTGGCTCAAGGAAATATTGCTGGTGCGATCTGTAGTGCTTCATTTTCCAATATTATCGGGATGTTCATTACCCCGATGCTGGTGGCATTCTTTATTCTTGGACAATCCCAGCACGGTTTCGATCCGACGGTATCGATCCTGCAGATTACACTGCTGTTATTGGTGCCTTTTATTTTAGGTCAGTTACTACGTCCCTGGATCTTCCCAAAAATGCAAAAAATGCCGAAGATCGTCAAGGTATTCGATCAGGGCTCAATTCTGATGGTGGTTTATGGGGCATTTAGCAGTGCGGTGGTGGCTGGACTTTGGCGTGAAGTCAGCTTAAGTACTTTGCTCTTGCTGCTGCTGGCATGTTCGGTTTTATTGACCATCGTAATGCTATTGTCGCTATTTATTCCACGCTGGTTAGGCTTTAATCGTGCCGACCAAAAAACGGTGTTCTTCTGTGGTTCTAAAAAAACGCTGGCCAGTGGTGTACCGATGGCACAGATTCTGTTTATTGGTCAGCCACTTGGTATGATAGTTTTACCGATTATGATTTTCCATCAAATCCAGCTTATGGCCTGCGGTGTGATTGCGAATCTCTGGGCCAAACAGGCGGTACATACAGAAGAATAATTCGCTTATTGCTTTTGTTTGCCGTATAATACTGCCCAACTTGTTGTGCTTAGCTCTGACGGTATCCGTCTCGGTGGGCCAAAAGAATGGTCTGTTGTGGTGTTGATCTGCCTGAATCCTGTTTCTGGCCCTTCCTCAATATTTGAGAGTGATCAATTGCGATGACAGCAAAACCTTCTTTCATCTTAATGGAGTAATCGACGATGCGCGCCGATATTCACCCAAAATACGAAAAACTAGTTGCTACTTGTTCATGTGGTAACGTAATCGAAACTCGTTCAGCTGTTGGTAAAGAAACTCTTTACCTAGACGTATGCTCAGCTTGCCACCCATTCTACACTGGTAAGCAAAAGAACGTTGACACTGGCGGCCGTATCGACAAGTTCAAACAACGTTTTGCTGGTATGTCACGTTCTGTTAAACGTTAATACCCAAAATGAAAAAACGGGCTTTATGCCCGTTTTTTTGTGCCTGCAATTTAGAAAATCATTTCACGTTTCTAGATTGAAAGGCGAGTACAAGACCTTAGTGGTCTTGTACATCAATCAGATGATCCAGTTTTTTCTGGAAATAATCACCCTGAATAAAGCGGGCATCGACGTTCCAGGCATTCGCAAATAAGGTCATGTCATTCAGTTCACGAATCATGATATTCACTGGTTTGATTTCATTGTACGTGGTGATTTTTTCCTGTAACTGTTCAATTTCAGCATCATTGTTCAGCATCTTGGTCAGTTTGCTATCCAGGCTCAGACCATTAATATCGAACTCACGTAGCAGGGTTTCACTATACATAGAGTGACCAAAGTTACGAATCGCAATCCGCGCGCCATGTTCACGTAAAGTACGTAGATATTTCTGCGCATCCTGCTGGTTCATCAGGATATCCTCTTCAGAGAACTGTAAAGTTAAAGGATGCTCGACTTTACTGCGAATAATGGTAATCAGTTTGGAAATAAATTCAGGGAAAGTACGGTCTTTAAATAGCACCGCACGGTTCAGGTTCACGATTAAACGGGCATCCGGATACTGGGTAATAAAGTTGTGCAACTGCTTGCTTGATTCAACCAGAATCCAACGATCCAGTTTAATAGACAATTCATCATCTTCATTAAGTTCCATCAAGGAAGAAATATCCTGCCATTTATTTTCAAAGATAAAGCCACTAGTCACCTCATACATATAGAGGTTGGTATCTTCTTTATCATAGAGCTGTTGATATTTCAGATGAATTTCACCACGTTCCAGACATTCACGCAGTGCTTTTAATACTGGAGAGGTTGTGAGTGGTACAGTGCTGACTGCCGGACTGACCGGTATGGACTCAGACGCTGGAATAACGGGTTCTGAAACCGTGAAGTCAATGCTCGGCATTGAAATCGATTCCTGAGTCGTTGCAGGAATATCCAGAACAAATTCAGACGTTTTTTGTGCTTGTGGTAAAGGAGTAGAGAAGGCCCGACCGACTAATTCATTACAATGGCTTTCATCACGCAACTCACCGTCAAGCAGGGTATAACCGATGCGTAGATTGAGCGGATAAGTTTGCTGATTCACTGTAATAAGCTGTGGTTTGGTCAATGAACCTAACCCAACAAGTTTGGATTCCAGAATGTCTTGCGCATCTGCCTGAATGATCCCCACCAGAACATCATGTTCCAGTTTAAAGAGTGGAATACGAACCTGCTCTTTTAGAAATTTCTTAACTTCATGGAAATAACCTATGTAGGTCGCCCAATCACCATTCAGGACTTGCGGCTCATACGCAGCAAAGGAGAACGTGATCAATGCATTGGCTTTGGCCGGTTCACGATTGAGTTCACGCTTAAGTGACTGTAAGGTATTTGGCTTGTTTGCAACTTTTTCAGAAGAGGCACTCGCCTGATTAGTCGCTGTATCAATCGTGATTTGAAGTGCATCTTCTTCAGCGCTAGATGCCAGAAATTCCAGTTTTAGCGGGTTGGCAGCAGCCACATTTGGATTCGAAGAAGTAATATCAAAACGGCCTAAATCAAACTGACCCTGAGAAATCTTTTTAAAGCGGGATTTAAAATCATTTAAATCTTGCGGCTGTAATAGGTCTAAAAGTGGCAGACCGATAATATCGTCCTCGCTTTTGAGTCCAAACAATTTGAGATAATCGGCATTGGCCTGAATATGGATGCCTTCCTGAATGGTTGCGACTGCACGGTTACTATCTTCTACCAGTGATTGTGCCTGGCTTTGTGCAGTTTCCAGTTCTTCCATTAAATGGCGCTGGGCTTGCATGGTACGGCTAAAGGAAAGGGCACGCACCAGATTCAGGAAGAAGCGGTCTGGATAATCCAGATTCAGAATGTCAAAAATGCCTTTACGGATATATTGGGCATATTGTTCAGCCTGATAATCTTCCGGCTTTAACAAAAGAATAGGAAGATCAGGTTGCTGCGAAAGTTGAACCAGACTTAAGGCCTGTTCATATTTCAGATCATAAGCACGACCAAAAATAATCAGGTCCCAGTTAAAGTTTAACTGTTTTTCAAAAGATTGCAGATCATCAAGCAGAACGGCGTCGACCTGATATTCATTACTGGTTAAGAGATCACGGATTTGGTTATATCTAATTTGATTATCATCAATGATCAGTAAACGTGTTTCAGTACGTTTTAACTTTTTAGACAATAATGGATTTCTCACTTCAATGCTTCCCATAAATCGTGATTTCTAGTTTCATTCAATTGCTTATGTATAAAGTTTTCGATGACATCTTCTTCTTGATCATTTAATAATTCATAGTCAAAACGGATAAAACTTTGTGTAATGAGCTGTGCCTTGGTCAGGTAGATTCTGAGTTCTTTTTGGCCAAGACGTAAATGAATGGTCTGTTTTTCCCTAAACATTTGTGAGCCAGAGACAATAATACTGGTTGAGACCTGATCGAGTTGGGTCATCTGTACCAGAATAGCTGGCTGATAATTGATACTATGTTTGTCGGTACGGGCATAGACTGCGCAAGGGAACAGTTCCTGTGCGAGAATTTCCAGGCCAATTTCCAGACTTTTATCTGCTGACTGTTTGATCCAGCGAATGACTCCGCCACGCCACTGGCTTTGAGATTTTTCCTGAACCAGAATAAATTCACCAGTTTTCAGATTGGCAGGCGTGATACCTGACCATTTAATCCGGTAACCATTGACACTGATATCGAGAACTTCAGCGGTATGAATCTGTTTGGCTTCGCGATCGAGCGCCTTGATACTGCTGAATCCGCTTGGAACGGCATTATGCATTGAGCTGACAAAACTGCTTTCGCTCTGGAAACCATAATTACCTTCCAGTTCCAGCGTTTCATTAAAGTTTTTACCCTTAGACAGATAAAAATGCGCCACCGTTAAGCCAAAGCAGATATTGATCTGTGCGGAATATTCATAACGTTCATGACGGCGTTCGACATTATTCGAAAGCAGGTTATAGATATGAAAATGCAGGGCAGGTGTCAGGAACAGCTTTTCATTACGTGACAGATACTGGGCATTTTTGCTTTGAGTGCCGGTCAGGTGTTCCATCAGGTTTTGTGTCGAAATATAGAAACTTGGCTGGAAATGCTGACCCTGATGAGAATTCAGTAAAGGTGGATGATCTTTGCTGGCATCAACCACATAACGTGACAGTGTGGTTTCTTTTGGCAGAATCTGAACCAGTTTCGCCCAGTCCGCACTGCATAAATATAATCCCTGAATCTCAGCTGGGCGGATCTGATGAGTATTGAAAATATCCAGCAAAATCAGTCGTGCATAGGCTTGGGTAATATTCTGGATTTCGTGCTGGGTGCCAAGAACCTGATTGATGTTGGTCTGATAGAAATTATTTTCCATCGCACATTCCAGCAACTGATGTGCTGCCAACCACTGACCGGCGCCAGGTGTGCTATACAGCATATGCTGTTGATAGAGCAGGAGACTTAACTGTTGCAGGCCATAGTAAATAGACACCATCCGGGCACTTTGCAGGCTTTTCTTTTTGCCCAAGGAAAATAGTGAAAACTTTTGATGATTCAGCTGATGATTACAGCGTTTGGCAATATCTATATAGATTTTGGCAAAATAGCTGCGTAACAGCATAGCCAGCTCAATAATCTGGTCATTGCGATCTGTCGTGATCAGACCCTGATTGACGAAATGTTTCTCAAGACTGGCCAAAACATTTTCAAGGGTAGGGTGCAATACCTGAATCAGGTCAAAACGCAAGGTTTCCGCACATTTCAGTTCGGAAATTTCCAGTAAAGCACTGAACAGAGACTTGGATGAATTCCCCAATTGCAGGATTGAAATTCCTGCGACCCATTCCTGCAATGCTTTGGCATTTGTGGGACAAAAACTTAGCTGTTCTATGGTGAGTTCAGCCGTTGTCTGAAAAATGTCTGCAGTATGCTTACTCATCTTTATTATTTAACTCAAAAATGTTGAAACCCCAAAAAGCGGTGTCTTATTCTTCTCGCCCGCTATTTCTCGAACTAGTTTAGGAACCAGATACCCCGGTAGGTTCGCTAAAACTTCTGTATAAATCTCATTGATGTGCTCAGCAGGTAAATCAAAATGATGCGCACCTTTTACTTTATCAAGTACATGTAAATAATAGGGCATCACGCCAGCATCAAACAAGCGATAGCTTAAATCAATCAAAACTTGAGCAGAATCATTAACCCCTTTTAATAAAACTGCTTGATTGAGTACCGTGATCTGATGCTGAACCAGCTGATTAAGCTGCTTACAGGTCAGGTCATCCAGCTCTGATGCATGGTTCGAGTGTACCACTAGAATAATACGTAGCCTACTGTTTTTTAACATGCTTAGTAGCTCTTCGTCGATCCGGTTTGGGATCACAATAGGAACTCGTGAATGTATTCTTAAAAATTTGAGATGTGGTACCGATTCTAGTCGTTCAATCCAGGTTTTTAATTTTCGGTTAGATAAGGTCAGTGGATCGCCGCCGCTTAGAATTACTTCATTAATATCTGGCTGGCTTTCCAGATATTGTTTGATATTGATCCAGTCCTCATTTTTAGGCAGGTTTTCCTGATAGGGGAAATGGCGTCGGAAACAGTAACGACAGTGGACTGCACAGGCACCGGTCAAGGTCAGTAGAAAACGTGACTTATATTTATGTAGAACACCAGGCTGCTGGTTGGCCTGTTCTTCACCTAGGGGATCGGTGACAAATCCCGGATGGTCTTCCAGTTCCAGATGATGCGGTAACACTTGTAATAAAAGTGGATCTAAAGGATTGCCTGGCTGCATTCTGGAAACAAAAGCTCGCGGCACACGTAGTTTAAAGGCTTGAGAGGCCAGCAGAGCACCAGATAACAGCTGATCTGGAGAAAGCTGTAGAATTTGCAGTAATTCCTGTGGATCGGTGATCAGGTCGCTCAGTTGCGATTGCCAATTTGCTTCTTGATATAAATACTGTGTCATGCCGGAAGATCAAAAAAAGATGAAGGCGATAGCCAGAAGTGCGCAGTTTAGCAGTTTGTCTACAGATGGGAATGTGAAAGCTGGCTAAAATTTCTCTAAACACGATCAGTTTGCTATGGTATGCAAAAGCATAGAGACTTTTATGTGTTTGGAAGACTGGTTGTGCATCAGTATTGGAATAGCTGATGCTAAGTTAAGCAGTGTCAGCAAGTTAAAACCGATTTTTTCGTTGCGACTTGGTGTATTGCTCATTTAGAATACGCAACATTAAATGAATGTGCATGTGGCAACTCATGTTCGTGTCAGACTTGCTAAATGACATTGCAACAGCCCATAGCATCAATAGCTTAAAGTTAGTAAGTTTGGAGTGAGCCAATCATGGCCTATTATTCTACGAACGATTTCAAGTCTGGCCTGAAGGTTATGCTTGATGGTAACCCATGTTCAATCATGGAAAACGAATACGTTAAACCAGGTAAAGGCCAGGCGTTCAACCGCGTTAAATTACGTAACCTTCGCAGTGGTAAAGTTTTGGAAAAAACTTTTAAATCTGGTGATTCTCTAGAAGCTGCAGACATCGTAGAAGTGGAAATGGAATACTTGTACAACGATGGCGAAATGTGGAACTTCATGGATCCTGTAACCTTTGAACAGATCGCTGCTGATAAAACAGCAATGGGCGATGCTGCAAAATGGTTAAAAGACGATTCAAATGAAAAATGTACTATCATGTTATGGAATGGCGTACCTTTAACAGTAAGCCCACCAAACTTCGTAGTATTAAAAATCGTTGAAACTGATCCAGGCGTTCGTGGCGATACTTCTGGCGGTGGCGGTAAACCAGCGAAACTTGAAACAGGTGCAGTAGTACGTGTTCCATTATTCGTTCAGCAAGAAGAAAGCGTTCGCGTAGACACCCGTACTGGTGACTATTTAGAACGTGCATAATGGTCGGAAAATAGACTATTATCAAAGGGGATGACTAAAATCATCCCCTTTTTTTATGCCAAAGTCTTAGAGGAATTTGAAAGGAACAAGCGTAAAGTCGCAAGGGAAAACAGCAGTACCTCGAATAAAAAAATCACGCTGATTTATATGCTTCACAAAATGAGGGATTGAATGGAAACTTTACAACAGAAGTCAACCATGACTTCGAAAATCATCTGGCTCCTGGTAGCCATAGTCGGGGCAGTCTCCTTCGGGATACTTGCACTCAGTCGTGGTGAGCATGTGAATGCAGTCTGGCTGGTACTGGCCGCAGCCTGTGTGTACAGCATCGCTTACCGTTTCTACAGTTTATTTATTGCCAATAAAGTTTTTGAACTGAACGCACGCCGTTTAACACCCGCACATCGTCTGGGTGATGGTCTGGATTATGTGCCGACCAATAAAAGCGTGTTATTCGGTCACCATTTTGCCGCGATTGCCGGTGCGGGTCCTTTAGTCGGTCCTATCCTTGCAGCGCAGATGGGTTATCTGCCAGGCACGATCTGGCTACTGGTCGGTGTGGTACTGGCAGGTGCGGTACAGGACTTCCTGGTACTGTTTATTTCTACCCGTCGTGACGGTCGTTCACTGGGTGAAATGGCAAAACAGGAACTGGGTACCTTTGCTGGTATTATCGTGATGCTTGGTGCGCTAGGTGTGATGATCATCATCCTTGCAGTATTGGCACTAGTGGTTGTTAAAGCGCTGACCAACAGTCCATGGGGTGTATTCAGTATTGCCGCTACGATTCCGATCGCCATCTTCATGGGGATCTACATGCGATTTATCCGTCCGGGTAAAATTGCAGAAGTTTCGATCATTGGTTTCGTATTGATGATGCTTGGCATTATCTATGGTGAAAACGTTGCACAGCATCCATACTGGGGACAGTTGTTCACTTTAACTGGTACTGAACTGACTTGGGCACTGATCATTTATGGTTTTATTGCATCAGTATTGCCCGTCTGGTTATTACTTGCTCCACGTGACTATTTATCTACCTTCCTGAAAATTGGTGTGATTGCCGGTCTGGCGATTGGTATTCTGTTCGCGATGCCGGAAATGAAATTGCCAGCGATTACCAAATTTGTCGATGGTACAGGCCCAGTATTCGCTGGTTCAATGTTCCCATTCCTGTTTATTACCATTGCCTGCGGTGCGATTTCCGGTTTCCACGCACTGGTTTCTTCAGGGACGACACCGAAACTGGTCAACAACGAACGCGATATCCGGATAATCGGTTATGGCGGTATGTTAATGGAATCCTTTGTAGCGATCATGGCTTTGATCTGTGCCGCGATTCTTGATCCAGGTGTGTACTTCGCGATTAACTCACCAGCAGCACTACTAGGTACAACCGTAGATACTGCAGCTGAAGCAGTACGTAATCTTGGTTTTGTGGTAACGCCTGAAGCGCTGACTCTCTTGGCTCAGGAAGTAGGTGAGAACTCGATTCTGTCACGTACGGGTGGTGCACCAACTTTCGCGATTGGTATGGCGCATATCATTACCGAAATCTTTAACAGCCGTGAAATGATGGCCTTCTGGTATCACTTTGCAATTCTGTTTGAAGCTTTATTCATTTTGACAGCGGTAGATGCGGGTACTCGTGCATGTCGCTTCATGGTTCAGGATACAGTTGGTATCGTGATTCCTGCGGTAAAACAATCTCATAACTTCTTCGGTAATATGCTGGGTACAGCCGTTGCTGTTGCTGGCTGGGGTTTCTTCGTTTATCAGGGCGTTGTTGATCCATTAGGCGGTATTAACAGCTTGTGGCCACTGTTCGGTATTGGTAACCAGATTCTGGCTGCAATGGCATTGATTCTGGGTACAGTCATCCTGTTCAAGATGAAGAAAGAGAAATATGTGTGGGTAACCATTGTTCCAACCGTATTCCTGTTTATTACTTCAATGACAGCCGGTTGGCAAAAGATTTTCCATGAAAATCCAAAGATCGGTTTCTTGGCACAGGCAGAGCGTTTTAATACGGCAATTGCGAATAATGAAATTCTGGCACCAGCGAAAACTTTGGCTGAAATGCAGACTGTCGCAATGTCGAACCAGATCAACGCAGCACTTTGTGGCTTCTTCATGATCGTAGCGTTTGTAATGCTATTTGCTGCGATTGGCGTGATCCGTCGTGCCCTGGCGAGCCCGGTACCAACCGTAAATGAAGCCGAAGCAGTATATCGCGATCCTGAAGAAATTCAGCCTGCAAAAGGACATTAAGGAGCAGCGCATGAACTTGAAGTTTGCTAAAGGTGGAAAAGCGGTTATCTATAAAATCATCAAGATGACCGTGATGTCACAAAAAGACCTGATCCTGAACCCGAAAAACTGGTCACGGATTGCGACGTTGTGGCAGCGTTTACAGCAGAGTTTCCGCCTGATGGTGGGTGTGCCGGATTATCAGACCTATCTGGCGCATATGAAAAAGCACCATCCTGATCTGGAAGCGATGGACCCTAAAACATTTTATCGTCACTGTGTAGATTCGCGTTATCCATCTGCCGGTGGAGATATGAAGAAGTGTCCATGCTAATAGATGAATAAAATGAGCGCCTTTCGGGGCGCTTTTTTACGGGCAAATTTTAGGATTCAAACAAGATAAAACAAAATTATGATCTATTTTGACATTGGGAATTTAAATTTTTAAAAGTCTTTACCTTTTAGGTATAAGTTCAGATCTCAAAGGTTTTTAATAACCTGTTTTCTCTAATAAATATGCCAAGGAAAATGCAATTTTTCTAAACTTTAATCTTAAAGTTTCAATTGGTTCTTATAGGAAATTTAATCATATAAAATTTCTAAAATTCCCAATTTATTCTGCAGAAATAAAGTCGGCAGATGACTGATCTTTGGGGAATTTTAAAAAACAGTGTATGTTAATCCTACAGCATGTTTTATTAGGGAAAATATTGTGATCTGGGGCATGAAACAAAAAGAAAAGCTGGATATTGCGCACAACAATGATGAGCTTGAACAGAAGCTGGCTGATTATGCCCCCAAGATTCAAAAATTTTTCCAAGAAATTAATGCGATTGTTCTGGATAAACATGCACAGACCAGATTAGCACTATGCTGTCTGATTGCAGGCGGGCATGTCTTGTTTGAAGATTTACCCGGGTTGGGCAAGACAACATTGGCAAGCAGCCTAGCCTATCTTACAGGACTGAAATTTCAGCGAATTCAGTTTACCAATGACATGCTGGCCAGTGATGTGATCGGTATCAATATGTTTAACCAGAAAGAACATCAATTCGAGTTTAAGCAGGGGCCTATTTTTACCCAGATTTTGCTGGCAGATGAAATTAACCGTTCCAGTCCCAAAACTCAGAGTGCCTTGCTGGAGGCGATGGAAGAAGGCTATGCCACTGTCGATGGGATACGTTATGCTTTGCCTAAGCCATTCTGGGTAATCGCGACCCAGAACCCCTTATTTCAAAGTGGCACTTATGCCTTGCCTGAATCTCAGCTAGACCGCTTTTTAATGCGTCTGTCTTTAGGTTATCCATCCCGTCATGCTGAAAAACTGTTATTACAGCAAGAATCCCGTTTTGCCTTGATCGCTAGCTTGGCACATGTATTTACTGAAAATGAAGTGCTGGAATTACAGCAGTTGACCCAGCAGATTTTTATCAGTGAAGCGGTTCAGGAATATATGCTAGATCTTGCGGAAGAAACCCGTAAGAAACGCCAAGGCTTATCAACACGAGGTTTGCTGGCACTCAAGCGTGCAGCACAGGCGAATGCCATTATTCAGCAACGTAGCTTCGTAACTCCGGACGATGTACAAGCCGTTTTTGTGGCAGTCGCCGCCCATCGTCTGGGGCTGAGCGATGCAGAAACATTAAATGTGATGCAACAGGTCGCAGTCAGTTAAAGGAGTCCGCTCTTGGATAAAACCTGGCAAAACTGGCTGGCGAAACGCTTTCAATTTTCACAGCAAAAACGACTTTCTCAAAAGGATGTACTGGTCTTTATTTATCAGCAGGGTTATCTGTATCTGGTTTTGATTTTTATCACCTTTATTGCTGGCGTGAACTATGCCAATAACCTGATTTTAGGTTTCTGCTTTCTGATTAGTGCAGTGCTATGTGTCAGCTTCTATCTGACCTTTAAACAGTTGCATGATCTGGATATTGAAATGATTGCTGAAGACGTCGGGCAGGTGGGTCATGCACTTAATCTGCATTTTTATTTTCAGCAAGCGACAGCCCAGCCACGTTATCTGTATATCAAGGCGGGCAATCAGCTGGAGAAAGTTTATCTGACTGAACAAAAGCAGCATTGGATGCTACCATTTTATGCGGAATGTCGCGGTAAATTTGAGTATCCAGTGATTCAGATCTATTCGGTTTATCCCTTTGGCCTGGTTCGAGCCTGGACCTATCTTTATCATCATCAGTTTGCCTGGGTGGCACCTAAAGCTCAAATCAATACTTCAGAAAACAAGATTTATCAGAATAGCTTTGAACCGGATATGGATGAGTTCCGTGAATTACGAAATTATCAATCTGGAGACTCATTGCAGGCGGTTTCCTGGAAACAGTTTGCACGTGGGCAAGGCTTGTATGTCAAAGTCTTTGAACAGTATCAGGATGAACATAGCTTTGAGATTCATTATGAACACATGCCTAGCCAGTCGCATGAGGAGAAACTGGGCTTGATGATGGGACTGATTGAGCAATGTGAGCAGCAGCAATGTGCATATGCACTGCATTTACCTCAGGCAGAATTGCCGCAGGGAGCAGGTGAAGAACAGTTACGTAAGGCCAAACAATTATTGGCTCAGGCATAACGGGTGAATCTATGATTGATGGAAAAATCCGAATTTCGATCGTCTTGACCCT
Organism: Acinetobacter sp. YH12241; assembly: GCF_013417535.1. NCBI lineage: Bacteria > Pseudomonadati > Pseudomonadota > Gammaproteobacteria > Moraxellales > Moraxellaceae > Acinetobacter > Acinetobacter sp. YH12241. Next base: position 105,977 of record NZ_VPDQ01000002.1, read on the forward strand.
AGGCTTGATCATCCTTGCCCAAGTAGCTTTCATCCCGGTGCTGCTCAGCATTATCTTTGTCATTAGCTTACTGTGTATCTGGATTTTTCTTAAACGGCAAAAGCCATTTCCTAAAATAGGAACTTTTCTTCTCACGGCCTTAGCATTAGGTAGTATTTATCTTAGCCACCAAAGTTTTATTGGAGTGGAGGCAGGTGTTGCAGTTCTTTCCACTTTTTTATTTGCCAAATCACTGGAAACGAAAAACCGGCGGGATCTGATTATTCTGTTTAATTTTGCGCTTTTTGTTGCGGCCAGTTCATTTCTATATAGCCAATCTTTTGGCATGGCTGTTGTGATTATTCTATGCTTATTAAGCTGTCTAATTGGCTTATACCGGATTCAGACCAGTGAGTTTCAGCAGAGTCAGCAATCACCACGTATAGCCTTACAGCAAGATGCCAAATATGTCGGCAGATTTGTGCTTTATGCTCTGCCGTTTTTTATTTTGTTATTCATTTTCTTTCCGCGTTTGCCACCGCTTTGGCATATCCCAATTCCAGAAAATAAAGGTATAACCGGAATCGGTGACAGTATGTCACCGGGCGATATTGCTGAATTATCTCAATCTAATGCTCTAGCTTTCAGGATTATTGGTGATGTGAGTAAACTGCCGCCACGTTCAGAGTTGTATTGGCGGGCATTGGTGCTAGATGAATATGATGGACAGCGCTGGACCAGTAGCTTTATTAATCAGCAGCCTTTAATCCGTCAGCCTGGAGAAGTTGTTCCAGTATCCACATCAGGGTGGAATTACCAATATCTGGCTGCTGATCCTTCTGTGTTCTGGGTGATGGGCCTGGAAAAATCGATGCCTTTGGAACGCCGTTATTATAATCGTCAGGACTGGAGTATCGTACCAAGGCGTTTAACCCAACGAGTAGAACCGATCCATTTGCAATGGCTGGGTAATCACAATGCTGAAAGTGCTCTACCAGAACAATTTGTTCAGCGACTGAATACCCAGACTCAAGTCCATTTGGATACTCAGGCACAACAGCTGGCACAGCGTTTATATCTACAAAGTGGGGAGGATCCGCGACGTTATATCCGAACAGTCTTGAACTGGTACCAGCAAAATCATTTTGTATATACCCTGAAACCAGGTGTACTCGGCAAAAACCGGATTGATGAATTTCTGTTTAAATCCCGGCAGGGTTTTTGTGAGCACTATGCTTCCAGTTTTGTGATGCTGATGCGATATGTGGGAATTCCGGCACGTGTGGTCACAGGTTATCAAGGCGGACAATTGGCGCCCGATGGGAAAAGTTGGGAAGTTCGTCAGTTGGATGCTCATGCCTGGACAGAAGTCTGGATTGACCAAAGATGGCAGCGTTTTGATCCTACCGCAATGGTAGCCCCGCGACGTATTGATGATGGGATGCAAAATTTAATCTCACAAGATGAGCGAGTATGGGCAAGTAATTCTGGTTGGACATCACATCGTAATGCATGGCTGACTAAATTAAGAGTCTGGAGTGATTATGCAAGTTATCAATGGCAAAGTAAGGTCGTGGGCTATAATGCTGAATCTCAACAAGGCTGGTTAGCGAAGCTAGGTCTAAGTTCAGTTTATTCCAGTGTGATCATTCTCATATCCGGGATTGGCATACTCATATTGCTTTATATTTTAAAAATCTATCTTAAAAACCGTCAGTTAAAATCGCCTTTTGATTACTCCATTCAGCAGTTTAATCAGTCTTTAAAAAAAGATTTAAGAAAACAGCCTGTGGAAACTTTTCATCAGTGGATGTTAAGGCTATCTCAGCAAGTTCAGGACAAAGATCAGACTGTATTTTTTGAAGCAATTAGACTATTTGAAAAATCAATTTATTCAGGCAGGGAATTCTCAGACCAAGATCTGAAACAATTCAAAGATTTGCTTAAAACTTGTACGTATATATTGAAAATTAAATGAAAAGACTTGTTTTGAGATCGAAAAATTTATAATATGCCAAGCATTCTAGGTGTATAGCTCAGTTGGTTAGAGCGCTACGTTGACATCGTAGAGGTCTCCAGTTCGAGTCTGGATATACCTACCAGGATTCAAAAACTAATGTTATAAGGGTTTTAAGCGAAAACAGTAGCTTAAAACCCTTTTTTTATACCTACAATAAAAAGTATCTTTATCCGCGTTATCCTTTAAATCGCTGCTTTTTACCGATTATACAGGGCAGAGTAAAACTTGAAGTGCGACATAAACCACCTAATTAATTTAAAGGGTTTATGGAGTATATAAAATTGTCATACCATCATCTTAACTTTGAAGATCGTACTGCATTAATGCTTGAGTCAAGAAAAGAAGGCTTTTCAGCCAGAAAATTTGCTGAACTCATTAAAAGACATCCTAGTACGATCTATCGTGAGCTTAAAAGAAATAGCATCAATGACGTTTATCAAGCTCAATATGCTTCTGATAACACCTTCGCTAGACGTAGACGCGGTCACAGAAAACTCAAAATCGACTCAATTCTCTGGAGATTTATTGTTGAAGCGATCCGTTGTTTATGGTCTCCTCAGCAAATAGCAAAGCGTTTAAAGACATTTCCTGATTTGGATCAAACAATGAATGTAAGCCATACAACGATTTATTCAACTATACGAGCATTACCAAAGGGTGAGTTGAAAAAAGACTTATTATCCTGTCTGCGTCATGAAAATAAAAAGCGAAAAGCTAACGGTGAACCTAAAAAAGATTCTATATTACAGGATATTAAAACTATTCATGAGCGCCCAGCCGAAGTTCAAGAAAGAAAAATACCGGGTCATTGGGAAGCCGATTTAATTAAAGGTAAAGACAATAAAAGTTCGATAGCAACACTTATTGAACGAAATACACGGCTCTGTATCTTGGCAACATTACCTGATGCAAAGGCAGAATCAGTGCGCAAGGCTTTAACTGAAGCTCTGAAATATTTACCTGCAGAACTACGTAAAACGTTGACCTATGACCGTGGACGTGAGATGTCAGAACATAAAATCCTCGAAGAAGATTTAGGCATAGATGTATATTTCTGTGACCCACATTCGCCATGGCAGAAAGGTACATGCGAAAATATGAATGGTTTAATTAGGCAATATTTACCTAAAGGGATTGATTTAAATCAGGCAGATCAGCATTATTTAAATCAAGTCGCCATGTCACTGAATACTCGTCCTAGAAAAGCGTTAGATTGGCTTACACCATTAGAGAAATTTGCTCAGCTTGTTGATTATCATAAGGCTTTTGAAACTGTCGCACCTCATGTTTGAATTCGCCCAGCTTAATTTACGTCAAGGTTACGACAAGAATTTTGGAAAGTACGTCATGAAATTAACTGAGCCAAGAATAAGAAAGTACATTGAATCTTTTGATAATAAAATAATGCTATGAATAAGGTCAGATCATTCTGTTATATGGACATTTCGGTTTGCACTTAAAACTGCAATGTGATGGGGGAAATGGGTATAAAGATAAAAAATATTTACGATAGAAATGTTCATCTGCCAAAGACTAAAAATGGTGATGCACTTAATATGCCGTTAACTATAAAGGCTATAGAGCTTCTGGATTTGATTCAATATGACGGACTTAATATTAATCCCTCAAAAAGAGAATTCATTTAAGTTGATATGGAAACGTAGAAAGCAAAAGGCAGGGCTTCCAGATATTCATTTTTATGACACGCGACATAAAGCACTCAACCCTTTGTGAATAAATAGAAATTATCGATTGATGTGCTGGCCCTGATCACTGGGCGTATATCAAAGTGCTGGCAAATACTTACTACACCCGGGATCGAAGATATTGCTGACATGTTAGAGGCTGCATACGAAAAGCCTTATTCAGTTAATGGGGTAGGGTGAGTAGTGAGGCTGAGGATTTTTGTGTGATATGAGATTGTTAATCTTCAGTTATCGTAAAGTGATGTCTCATTAAGTCAGTATTATTTGCATCATTTATTATAGAAATTAATACATCATATATAGCAGTTAGCTCATCTAGACTATGGAAAGCGCTCTTTCTGTTTATACGCTTACACATATCAAAAATATCTTCTTGGACTTCTTCAGCATGGTTAATTTTTTCTTTAGTGAGTGTAATTAACTTTCGAATATCACCTTCTATTACTTCGCTATTCTGATCGAGTGATTTGATAGACCCTTCCGACAATTTCAATATTTTTTTAAAATTATTTATTTTTAATGCGTTTTTATCTAAAGCTATGAGTGACATATTAAGGGATTGTATCTTTAATTCAAATTTTCTTTGTTCATCTGCACGATCTTCCTGTTTTTTTGCAATTTTTATCTGTTCAATTATTTGTCTATAACCAAAAATTGCAAGACTTAGCGCTAATATGCCTATCAGAATCTGAATCTGTCCTGAATTGCTCTCAGCCCATGTCGAAAAACTAACTAAATAATTCAGCATAAAATAAGTCCTTATTGTAAATTAATCAGCATTCTACCCAAATTTAATTAGAAGATTCTTATTAATTAAACCAACATACTGGCATTATCTAAAGCCTATTAAACCAATAGAACCATTTTTTTTATTTGAATTACGGTCGATACATTTCCAGTGTTTGTAAAGGTAATTAAAAAAATGCACATAATTTAAACTGAAGAAAGAGTAGAAAGGTGACTATTATTTAGGTTGTCTTAAGCCTTTAGGATTAACTATCAATTTATCAGGTGCAGATCATAAATTTCGATAGGGAATAGCAGATCTGTTTCAATTCGCTTTTTAACCCATACTTATGGAAATTACGGCCATTGATAATTTATTTTCATGATACCCAACATGTAGATAAAAATTGATGGCAAAAAACCGAATTAAGCACACATTAAGTTTATAGGTGAATTTGTCTGATTTTTAATTTAAGTAATTGAATTATAATGATTAAATTATAATTTTTGGTAAAATTAAGCAAAATCTGCAAATTAACCTTCTAATGCACAAATCGCATGGTTTGGCAATGTGCCGATTCGAAAAAAGGTTCATTTTCACGTAGAATACTGCTGTCGGTGAATCACGCTGACAATTTTTACGAATTTTTCAGGCAAAGTTGAATATGTATTGATATTCCTTTGACTGAGGTGCAACCAGCACCACTACTTTCAAAGTTTATTTAAGTAACCGGTTCGCTGAAATTAGGCCAAAAGCCTGATGATCAGAAACTCAATCCAAAGCAAGGGGCTATATATGGCTGGTGGAAAGTCAACAATCATTTACACACTGACCGACGAGGCGCCATTATTGGCGACTTACTCTCTACTGCCGATCATTGAGACCTTTACTAAGCCGGCGGGCGTTGAGATTGTTAAGACAGACATCTCTGTAGCCGCACGCGTACTTGCAGAATTCGCAGACTATCTAAGCGATGAGCAGAAAGTTTCAGATAACCTGGCAGAATTAGGTCGTCTTACTCAGGACCCAGATACTAATATCATTAAACTCCCTAATATTAGTGCGTCTGTTGCTCAGTTGATGTCATGCATTAAAGAACTTCAGTCTAAGGGCTATGCACTGCCTGATTATCCGGAAAACCCGACTACTGAAGAAGAAAAAGCAATTAAAGCGCGTTATAGCAAGTGCCTAGGTTCAGCAGTGAACCCAGTACTTCGTGAAGGTAACTCTGACCGTCGTGCGCCGACAGCAGTGAAAAACTACGCGAAAAAACACCCACATTCTATGGGTGAATGGAAACCTTGGTCACAAACTCACGTTTCTCACATGCAAGAAGGCGACTTCTACCATGGCGAAAAGTCTATGACTTTAGACCGTGCACGTAATGTGAAAATGGAACTGATCACCAAGTCTGGTGAAACTATCGTTCTTAAGCCAAAAGTTGCGCTTCAAGACGGCGAAATCATCGACTCAATGTTCATGAGCAAAAAAGCCCTTTGCGACTTCTATGAAAAAGAATTAGAAGATTGTAAAGAAGCTGGCATCCTGTTCTCTTTACACGTTAAAGCGACCATGATGAAAGTATCACACCCGATCGTATTCGGTCACTGTGTGCGTATTTACTACAAAGATGCGTTTGAGAAACACGGTAAATTATTCGACGAGCTCGGCATTAACGTAAACAACGGTATGGCTGGTCTTTACGAAAAAATCGAATCTTTACCGACTTCTTTACGTGAAGAAATCATTGAAGATCTTCATGCATGTCAAGAACACCGTCCAGCACTTGCGATGGTTGATTCTGCAAAAGGTATTACTAACTTCCATTCTCCAAACGACGTGATTGTAGATGCTTCTATGCCTGCAATGATCCGTACTGGCGGTAAAATGTGGGGTGCTGACGGTAAACCTTACGACTGTAAAGCAGTTATGCCTGAATCTACATTCGCACGTATTTATCAGGAAATGATCAACTTCTGTAAATGGAATGGTAACTTCGACCCACGTACTATGGGTACAGTTCCTAACGTTGGTCTGATGGCTCAAAAAGCTGAAGAATACGGTTCTCACGACAAGACTTTCGAAATTCCAGAAGCGGGTGTTGCGAACATCACTGACCTTGAAACTGGTGAAGTGTTGATGTCTCAAAACGTGGAAGAAGGTGATATCTGGCGTATGTGCCAGGTGAAAGACGCACCGATCCGCGACTGGGTGAAACTGGCTGTAACTCGTGCACGTAACTCTGGCATGCCAGCAATCTTCTGGCTTGACCCGTACCGTCCACACGAAAACGAACTGATCAAAAAAGTTCAAACTTACCTGAAAGATCACGATACTGAAGGCTTGGACATCCAAATCATGTCTCAGGTACGTGCGATGCGTTATACACTTGAACGTGTTGCTCGTGGCCTAGATACCATTTCAGTAACAGGTAACATCCTGCGTGACTACCTGACTGACCTGTTCCCAATCATGGAGCTTGGTACTTCTGCGAAAATGCTGTCTATCGTGCCTCTAATGGCAGGTGGCGGTATGTACGAAACTGGTGCTGGTGGTTCTGCACCTAAACACGTACAACAATTGGTAGAAGAAAACCACTTACGTTGGGATTCTCTAGGTGAGTTCTTGGCATTGGCTGTTTCTCTGGAAGAAATGGGCATTAAAGAAAACAATGCACGTGCGAAACTGCTTGCGAAAACACTGGATGCTGCGACTGGTAAATTGCTTGACAATGACAAGTCTCCATCACGTCGTACTGGCGAGCTAGACAACCGTGGCAGCCACTTCTACCTGGCTAAATTCTGGGCTGAAGAACTTGTAGCGCAAGACGAAGATGCAGAATTGAAAGCGAAATTTGCACCGATCGCTCAATCTCTTGCTGAAAATGAAGAGAAGATCGTGAGCGAATTGAATGCAGTTCAAGGCCAATCTGTAGATATCGGTGGTTACTATGCAGTTGATCCTGCAAAAGTAAATGCTGTAATGCGTCCAAGTGCTACATTGAACCAAATCATTGAATCACTAAACGCTTAATCAGGCTGTACTAGCTTTAAAGCTCGTAAAGTGAATAAAACCGGTGCTTAGGCGCCGGTTTTTTATTGTTTTTAGATATACATTTAGATAAGAAATGAAGAAATGAGATTTCAGTTAAGTTTCTGATCTATCGTTATTTGATTGAATAATCAAAATGATTAAAAAATAATTCTGAACTTGTTATATTGATTTAAAGTATAAGCGCTATATTAAAAAAAGGTTTTATTGACCTGGGTAGGGTAGAGCCATGAGTAATCAGATATTCATACAGCAGACTTTTGATGGTCCGGTGGATATTGTTGGCGATATTCATGGTGAGATTGATGCGCTACATCAATTATTAAAAGTATTGGGCTACGATCTGCAAGGTCGTCATCCTGAACAGCGTAAACTGATTTTTGTCGGAGATCTGTGTGATCGTGGACCAGACAGTATCGCTGTCATCAGACAGGTTAAAACCTTAATAGAAAATGGCAATGCGCAATGCATTCTGGGTAATCATGAAATCAACTTGTTAACCGATACGCTACGGGAAGGTAATGGCTGGTTTTTTGGTTCACCGCATCAGGATGATCTCAAAACTTTTGATTCAGTTCAGGCTTCAATTCAGGATCGTGCATGGATTCTAGAATTTCTAAACAGCCTGCCTTTGGCTCTAGATGCACCCCATTTAAGAATTGTGCATGCTTGCTGGGATACGCAGGCAATTCAACAATTGAAATCTGTTCCTTTTAATTCAATCAGACAGGCTTATAATCATTTTGTTCTGAAAAATGAGCTTGAGTTGCAGACTTTGGGCTTTGATGAATATATCCAGAGTGAACAGCAGCAATATCAAGGACAATTCAAGGATCCAGCAGCCAGTATTCCCTTATTAAAATATATCGCTGAAAAAGAGTTACGCGACCAGATGCAAAATCCGATTCGTACCTTAAGCTCAGGCGCAGAAAAAATTGCACAACGTCCAGTCTATGCAGGGGGGCGCTGGCGTATGATTGACCGTTTGCCATGGTGGGAGCGTTATACAGATAGGATACCTGTGGTGATTGGCCATTATTGGAGAAACTTTAAAACCACCGAAGAAAAATCCGGTCTGTTTAAGCATATTGATGCTCTGCAATGGTTTGGACAGCAGCAGAATGTATTCTGTGTCGACTATTCAGTGGGCAGGCGTTATCGTGACCGACAGCAACAGGCTGAGTATGCTCATCATCTTGGGGCTTTAAGACTGCCTGAAAATCTGGTGATTTTTGAAGATGGCCAGCAGTATTTCACTCAAAAAATGACGTAAAAAAAGCAGCCACGAAGACTGCTTTTTTAATGAAATTAGCGGATCATTCCACTTCTACAATTTCAAAATCGTGGGTGATTTCGACACCACCATCAGACAGCATTTTGCTGGCAGAGCAGTATTTCTCAGCAGAAAGCTCTACGGCTTTAGCGACCTGTTTCTCTTTGATGCCCTTACCGCTGACCACAAAGTGTAGATGGATTTTGGTAAATACCGCAGGAATTGTATCGGCACGTTCTGCTTTTAATTCACAGCGTACATCAGTAATCTCCTGACGTGCTTTCTTTAAAATCGTCACAATGTCAAAAGAAGCACAACCACCCAGACCGGTCAAAATCAGTTCCATTGGGCGAGGACCACGGTTTTCACCGCCATATTCAGGTGAACCATCCATGATGATACTGTGACCACTTTGAGTTTTTGCTTCAAAAGCAACATTCTCTAGCCAATGAACACTCGTTTGCATTGCAACTACCTAAAAAAAGCTATAAATTTACGAAGTAACTGTACACTAACATAAATTGGGTTGATAAGGAATTTCAATCCCACTGTGTGACAAGTTCACATTAGGTCTTGTGCGATCTATAAATTATCCATATTCGGAACTGTAAGCATGACTTCAAACTTTTCACAATTAAGCACAGACGCACTTTCGCCGGGGCAACTACCTGAATCAGTGAAGGCGTTATTAAAACGTGCATATATCAATCGCTATCCAAAACGTACCACGATCGTGGATGCAGGATCAGAATCTAAATCTCTGTATTTAATTCTGAAGGGGTCTGTGTCTATCATTCTTCGTGAAGATGATGAACGTGAGATTGTGGTAGCTTATTTAAATGCGGGAGACTTCTTTGGGGAAATGGGTCTTTTCGAAGCAAATCCACAGCGTACTGCAGAAGTGCGTACTCGTGATGTCTGTGAAATTGCTGAAATTACCTATGAAAACTTTCATGAAATTAGCAAACAATATCCAGACCTTAGCTATGCAGTTTTTGCCCAGCTGGTTCGCCGTCTGAAAAATACCACACGTAAAGTGACTGACCTGGCATTTATCGATGTGTCTGGTCGTATTGCACGTTGTCTGATTGACCTGTCATCTCAGCCAGAAGCGATGATCTTGCCAAATGGTCGTCAGATCCGTATTACCCGTCAGGAAATTGGCCGTATTGTTGGGTGTTCACGTGAAATGGTCGGTCGTGTTCTAAAAACTCTAGAAGAACAGGGCATGATTGAAACCGATGGTAAGGCGATTCTGATTTTTGATGCATCGCTGGAAGAACCTGAAGCAGTGGGTGCTGGCGAGTTCGAAGACGAATAAGCCAAAAGCACGATAAAAAGCAAATCTTCGGGTTTGCTTTTTTTATTCCTGTTTAAAAATTTCAGCCTGATTCAGAACATAACAAATTGGCACAAGCTTGTTAGAAAAGATGATTTAAGTCCGTCTTATAATTCCGATAGGCTATAGCACACTTGCTCTTGATAAATAACAGATAAACTTAAAGGACATTTTTATGCAATTCAGACCATTGGCGGATACTGGGATTTTATTGCCAGAAATCTGTTTGGGCACCATGACTTTTGGTGAGCAGAATACTCAGGAAGAGGCTTTTCAGCAATTAGACTATGCTTTGGATCAAGGTTTATATTTCTGGGATACCGCAGAAATGTATCCGGTGCCACCCAAGCCGGAAACGCAAGGGGTAACTGAACGCATTATTGGTAACTGGATTGCCTCACGGGGTGGACGTGACAAACTGTTTTTAGCTTCGAAAATTGCGGGTCCGTCACAAGGTGGGAGCCATATCCGTGATGGTCAGACCCGGTTTGTGGCAGATGAGATTGCATCAGCAATTGATAATTCATTGTCACGTTTGCAAACTGATTATATCGACCTGTACCAATTGCACTGGCCTCAGCGCGCAACCAATTTCTTTGGCAAGCTGGGTTATGGCAATGCAGAAGCTGCAGATGATCGTGCCGTAACGAATCTGGAAGAAACCCTGACTGCTTTGCATGACGAAATTAAGAAAGGTCGTATCCGTTATATTGGCCTGTCCAATGAAACACCTTGGGGCACCATGAAGTTCCTGCATCTGGCAGAGAAATTGGGACTTTCTAAATTTGTTAGCGTGCAAAATCCGTATAGCTTGCTGAATCGGACTTATGAAATTGGTATGTCGGAAATTGCCAAATACGAAGGTATAGGTTTGCTGGCTTATTCTCCACTGGCATTCGGTTATCTGACTGGTAAATTTCGCAATGGTGCACGTCCAGCCAATGCACGTGTGACTTTATTTTCACGTTTTAGCCGTTATAGCAATCCGGAAAGCGAGTGGGCCGTCGAGCAGTATGCACAACTGGCTGAGCAGCATGGCCTGACCTTAACCCAGTTGTCACTGGCTTTCATTAAACAGCAGTTCTTCGTGACCAGTACTATTATTGGTGCGACCAACTTGGATCAGCTCAAAGAAAACATTCAGGCGTTTGACGTGAATCTGTCTGAAGAAGTCTTGCAGGGCATTGAAGCCATTCACCGTCAGCAGCCCAATCCGGCACCATAATCACGATATTACCATTCTAAAACACCCTCTAAGCGAGGGTGCTTTTAATTTGATGAGTAAATTTGATGATAAACAACATAGCAAGAAAAGGATAAAGGCAGCATAATCAAAACAAGATTCATCAATAGGATTTAATAAAAATGAATAATGAAACGGATATTTCTAAATCCCAAGTATTAGCCAAAGCTATATTCAACTTAGCTGAACAGTTGCAATTGCAAGAATCCGAGCTTGCATTAGTTCTGGATCTATCTGAAGCAGAATTATCGTCAATCATAAATCAAAAAGAATTAGAACCAGATACTAGCGCAGGTAAAAGAGCGATAACTTTAATCAATATCTATCAAGCGTTATTTGGTCTGAATGGTGGAGACTTGAGCTGGATGCGCCAGTTTATCAATTCACCTAACAAGCTTTTGGATCAGCAAATACCAAGATCCTTGATGCAAACAGAACATGGTTTGAGTGCAGTATTGCGATTACTAGGACGCTTGCAACCGCACTAAAGGTCTTTCTCTATTTTCTACCCATCCGAAAAATAGCAGAGTAAATTAAATCAGATATTCATTATTGATCTTCACTTTAAAAATTCTACTTTCGCTCACTTGAAATATTTTCATTGAATACCAATATTAATACTGATAACTCTGTCTTTTATTTAATTAAATTTTTGAAAAATATATAAAAAATTATTTGAAATTTTATTTCCAGCACCCATATATCCATCAAGTAGAAAATTTGTTGTGAGGAATAACAAGAATGCGTTTTGAGAAATTTACCAATCGCTTACAGCAAACCCTTTCCGATGCGCAATCTCTGGCAATGAGCAAGGATCATGCTGCCATTGAAGGGATTCACATCTTGTCCACCTTGATGGAAGAAGCATCGAATGTGAGCTTGCTGCAACAGGCAGGAGCGAACCTGCGTGACCTGCAAAGCAAAGTACAAACTGCGCTAAATAATGTAGCTACGCTCGGTAATCCCTCTGCCGATATCAACATCAGTCAGGAAGCAGCCAAAGCTCTGCATCTTGCGGACAGTTATGCACAGAAAGCAGGAGATGAGTTCCTGTCTACAGACTGGGTATTACTGGCACTTGCAGAAACGGGTGCCACCAAAACCTTATTAAATAGTGTTGGCGTAAAAACAGAAACTTTACGACAGGTCATTAATCAAATTCGAGGCGATGAAAAAGTCATGAGCAATAATCATGAAGATCAACGGGACTCACTGAATAAATATACGATTGATTTAACTGAACGTGCCATGGCTGGCAAACTGGACCCGGTGATTGGTCGTGATGATGAAATCCGTCGTACAATTCAGGTGCTGTCACGCCGTACCAAAAACAACCCGGTACTGATCGGTGAGCCAGGTGTCGGTAAAACTGCGATTGTCGAAGGTCTGGCACAACGTATTGTTAACGGTGAAGTTCCTGAAGGCTTGAAAGGCAAACGTGTATTATCACTGGACTTAGGTTCATTGCTGGCAGGTGCCAAATATCGTGGTGAGTTCGAAGAACGTCTGAAAGCCGTTCTGAAAGATCTGGCTAAACATGAAGGCGAAATCATCCTGTTCATTGACGAGCTGCATACATTGGTCGGTGCCGGTAAAGGCGATGGCGCCATGGATGCGGGTAACATGCTGAAACCTGCATTAGCGCGCGGTGAACTACGCTGTGTCGGTGCAACGACTCTGGATGAATATCGTCAGTACATTGAAAAAGATGCAGCTTTAGAGCGTCGTTTCCAGAAAGTGCTGGTGGATGAACCAAGCGTGGAAGATACCATTGCGATTCTGCGTGGTCTGAAAGATCGTTATGCAACTCACCATGGTGTGCAGATTCTGGATTCTGCAATCATTGCTGCGGCGAAAATGTCGCATCGTTACATCACAGATCGTCAATTGCCGGATAAAGCCATTGACCTGATTGATGAAGCAGCATCTCGTATCAAAATGGAGCTGGATTCTAAACCTGAAGCGCTGGATAAACTCGAACGTCGTCTGATTCAGCTGAAGATGCAGCTTGAAGCGGTGAAAAAAGATGCAGACTCTGGTGCACAAGGCGAAGTGAAACATCTGGAAGAGCAGATTGCCACTGTAGAGAAAGAGTACAGCGAGCTGGAAGAAATCTGGCGTGCCGATAAAGCGCTGGTAGCAGGCAACAAAGATATTCAGGTGAAACTGGATCAGGCTCGCATTGCGCTGGAAAAAGCCCAGCGTGAAGGTGATCTGGCTGAAGCAGCACGTTATCAATACGGTGTGATTCCTGAACTGCAAAAACAGTTGGAACGTATTGAAGCGGCTGAAGAAAGTGAAGCACCAAAACTGTTACGTGACAAAGTCACTGACAATGAGATCGCTGAAGTAGTCAGTGCTGCGACCGGTATTCCTGTGGCGAAAATGCTGCAAGGTGAGCGTGATAAACTGCTGCATATGGAAGAATTCCTGCATAACCGTGTTGTTGGTCAGGAAGAAGCCGTAGTGGCTGTATCTAATGCTGTGCGCCGTTCACGTGCTGGCTTGTCCGATCCTAACCGTCCAAGTGGTTCATTCCTGTTCTTAGGCCCAACAGGTGTGGGTAAAACAGAATTGACTAAAGCTTTGGCGAACTTCCTGTTCGACAGTGACGATGCCATGATCCGAATCGACATGTCCGAATTTATGGAAAAACATTCGGTGAGCCGCTTGGTCGGTGCACCTCCGGGCTATGTCGGTTATGAAGAAGGTGGTGTGCTGACTGAAGCGGTGCGCCGTAAACCATATAGCGTGGTGTTATTCGATGAGGTCGAAAAAGCGCATCCGGATGTATTTAACATTCTGCTGCAAGTGCTAGATGATGGTCGTTTGACTGACTCGCAAGGTCGTGTGGTGGACTTTAAAAATACCGTGATTGTGATGACTTCGAACCTGGGTTCACAGGATGTCCGTGAACTGGGCGATAAAGCAACTCGTGAAGAAGTCCGTACAGTGGTGATGAATGCGGTATCGGAACATTTCCGTCCAGAGTTTATCAACCGTATTGATGAGCTAGTGGTGTTCCATGCACTGGAAAAAGACCAGATCCGTGGTATTGCCGATATCCAGTTGAACCGCTTGCGTCAACGTCTGGCAGAACGCGATATGCGTCTGTCTGTGGATGACAGTGCTTTCGATCAGTTAATCGAAGCTGGTTTCGATCCGTTGTATGGTGCGCGTCCATTAAAACGTGCGATCCAGCAACGTATTGAAAATGGTTTGGCACAAAGCATCCTGGCAGGTGAGTTTGGCCCTGGTGATACCATCGTCGTTCGTGGTGAAAGTGGCGAGCTGGTCTTTGAAAAAATGAAACTCAGCTAATAGAAGTTCTCCTCGCAACAAAAAAACCCAGCCTAGGCTGGGTTTTTCTTTATCTTATATTCACACCTTACATTTTTGGATGAGTAATTTTCCAGGCACGGTGAATTTTCTGGTTACGCTTGAAGTCTGGACCAATGGTTTCATGCGTGATTTCTTCCACGTCATATAAACCTTCAATCATTTCATCCATTTCGAAACCACGGTAGTTGTTCGAGAAATACAACGTACCGTCAGTGGTTAAACGGTTCATGGCACGTTTCAATAAAGAGACGTGGTCACGCTGAATGTCGAAAGTCCCGTAGAATTTTTTCGAGTTAGAGAATGTCGGTGGATCGATAAAGATCAGGTCATATTGTTCATGACCTTCTTTCAGCCATTCAAAACAGTCAGATGCAAAGAATTGATGTTGTTGATCGGCATGGTCTACAGTCAGGCCGTTTAGAACAAAGTTCTCTTTTGACCAGTTCAAATAAGTATTAGACAAATCGACACTGGTGGTACTCGCTGCACCGCCTAAAGCTGCATGTAAGCTCGCGGTAGAGGTATAGCTGTACAGATTCAGGAAGTGCTTGCCTTTGGCTTCTTTGGCAATACGCAAACGTATCTGACGGTGATCCAGGAACAAACCGGTATCCAGATAGTCGGTCAGGTTGACCAGAATCTTGGCTTGGCCTTCCTGGACGATAAAACGTTTAGACGCTGTACTTTGTTTGGTGTACTGGTTTTTACCTTCCTGACGGGCACGCGTCTTGATAAAGATCGCATCACGGCCCAAACCGGTCACGGCACGAATTGCCTGTAGAGCCAGGTTAAAACGTTTTTTTGCTTTTTCAGGATCGATTTTTTTCGGTGGTGCATATTCCTGAACATGCAGACGTTCGCCGTATAGATCAACTGCTACATTAAAGTCCGGCAGGTCGGCATCATACAAACGCAGGCAGTGAATATTTTCTTTTACCGCCCATTTTTTCAGGGTTTGCATATTCTTGGTCAGACGGTTAGCAAATTCCATCGCACCTTCAATCGGCTCGAATTGTTGCGGCTGCCAGCTTTCCAGGAAAGGACGTGTGACTGCTGCCGGTTTTACCGTACCGAAACGGATATAGATCGGCAGTTTACCGTTCATCAAACGCAGAATTTGTGGATCATTGAACGCCAAGACATCGGCCTGTTCCACCTGAGCAGCAATGACTGCGGCTTTTTGATTCGGGAAATTCTTTTGCAGCAGATTAGACAAACCCAGATACAAGGCACGGTTAGATGCCTTATCGCCCAGACGCTCACCGTACGGCGGGTTGGTGACGAAGAAGACTTTTTTGCCTTCCGCCTGGAAATCTGGCCAGTCATTTAAAGTACGCTCTTCGATCTTGATCTGATCAAGCGCAGATTCAAAACCTGCCGCAATAATGTTCTGTTTAGTGGCTTTTACCGCTTCCCAGTCGGCATCAAAGGCATAGAATTTGGGTAATGGGTTTTCTAGCGCAGCTTTATGACGTTCAGCCGCTTCAGCTTTAATCCCCATCCATAATTCATGGTCATGACCATTCCAGCCATTAAATCCGAAACGACGCACCAGACCTGGGGCACGATCAGTCAGAATCATCAGTGATTCAATGATAAACGTCCCTGAACCACACATTGGATCAACCACAATATCCGGGTTGATGTCTTTCAGGCCGCCTTTTTGCAGGATCGCAGCCGCCAGATTTTCCTTGATTGGTGCTTCAGTCATAAAGCGGCGATAGCCACGTTTATGCAGGGAATCACCGGATAAGTCTAAACAATAAGTATGTTCTTTTTTACCGGCCAGAATGTACATGGTGATTTCTGGCTGTTTGGTATCAATACTTGGACGCTTGCCCACAGCTTCCATAAAGGAATCGACGACGCCATCTTTGGCACGAAGGGTCGCAAACTGGGTATTAACCTTAATATCACGTTCAACGTGCAGACGAATTGCGAAGGTGCTTTGTGGTGCAAAAATCAGTGACCAGTCGAAGCTCATCGCACCTTCATAAAGCTCTTCTGCAACATCACGCGCATCGTGGGAGAATTCGATTTCATGCGTGTGAATTGGCATCAGGACACGAGAAGCCAGACGAGACCACATACAGATGCGGTAAGCATTTTCAAGCGTACCTTTGAAGGTCAGACGACCTGGGAAACGTTCAATATCCTGAACACCTAAACCTTTGATTTCTTCTTCTAATAAGGTTTCCAGACCATCGGCACAGGTGACCCAATAATTGCTTAAACGTGAAGAGGTATTCATAAAATAGAGAGACCGGAAAAGAATAAATAAAAAACTGCGCTCAGTTTAGCGTATTTTGCCTGTTAAAGCTTTGGAAATTTTTTAAATTCGAGCATATACAGCCTAGTTTTACTCATCCTAAAAAGCGCTAAATGTTGACTTAAAAAGTAAACTAAAAATTGACGAGAGATGTAAAATTACAAAATACCAAGAATGAAAATATTTTGAATAAAACTTTTATTTTACAGATGGATATGTAATGGGTATTAAACTAATTCGCAATCTAGATCTTCAATTGCGGCCATGTTGTATGTGTAATTTAGAAAGATAAATAATCGGGTTAATGATGTGATGGATCTGATACAGGGTCGTTTATATACACCTCATGGCATCAGCATTACTTTAAAAAGTAAAAGCTAAAATTTGGTCATTCATGTTAAGTGATCGAAACTAAGAATTGACTAGCTAGACGAGGAGTGAATCTAAAACAAAAAAGACGCTGACCTAACTATTGCTCGGGGTGGATCAATTTTTATTCATATCAATTTATAACTCACATAACTTATTTATTAATTTTGGTACGTTTATTGCTCTATCTAATATCAATGAAGCTGTAATGCTGAGGGGAATCATTACAGCTTCATCTTTATTCTTAATTATTATTTCGGAGGGGCTTAGATGTTGGATCTTCAATTACGCAGGAATGAGGCATTTTCAATCGCTACCTTGATCTATGCACGTTTAAGACGAGTGACTGGGCGAGTAATTGATGCCATGTATCTTGCAGAAAATATCCACTATGCAAAGCATGTGATTGGGCTGGCAGAGCAGACTGAAGATCCTGAGTTATTACATCTGGTCAATCGTTTAAAAACCACTCTGGATTTATCGTCATTTTCAGAACTGCAGGCTGAAGAACAGGCGGAAAAGGAACTGATTTCTGTGGAACCAAGTGAAGAAGATATCTATCGCGCACAGGTTTCACATCATTATATTGGCGCATTGCGCTAATTGGGGGATTGAGTGTGGATGCTCCAGACTGAAGCACTCATGTTTAAATGAAAAAACAAGCATATAGATAGACAGGTTAAATTATCTTATTGAAAAAATACATGGGAATTTCAATTTCCATTCTTATTACCGAGATGGTTTTTGTACAACCGAGCTCTTTATCAACTATAAAGATTCGCTAATCTCTGTATAATACGTTGACTTAACGTATAAGGAATCTCTCATGCACTTGGCGGCATTGCATACACCGAGCCAGATTCAACTCAACAAAGCAGGTAATCTTAAACATTTCCTGACCATCGAAGGTCTTTCTAAAGAAACTCTTACAAAAATACTGGACACTGCGTTGTCCTTTTTTAATGACCAAAATCAGCTGATCACCAATAATTTGCTCGAAGGCAAAACGGTGATGAACCTATTTTTTGAAAATTCTACCCGAACGCGTACTACTTTTGAGGCAGCGGCCAAACGTCTGTCTGCCAACGTGCTGAATATCGATATTGCCCGTTCAAGTACCTCTAAAGGTGAAACTTTACGTGATACCTTGTGGAATCTTGAGGCTATGGCGGCAGATATTTTCGTGGTACGTCATTCATCTTCAGGTGCAGCACACTTTATTGCCAAAGATGTCTGTCCAAATGTCGCCATTATTAATGCAGGGGATGGCCGTCATGCCCATCCAACTCAAGCGATGCTGGATATGCTGACCATTCGCCGCGAGACCAATAAAAAATTCGAAGATATGTCGATTGCTATTATTGGCGATATCAAGCATTCGCGTGTAGCACGTTCAGATGTAGCGGCACTGCAAACCTTAGGCTGTAAAGATATTCGCGTGATTGCACCGAATACATTGCTGCCATACGGTTTTGATGATTACAGTGAAGATGTACGCCTGTTCAATAATATGGAAGATGGCATCAAAGACTGTGATGTGATCATTACCTTGCGTATTCAAAACGAGCGTATTGATTCGCCAGCGCTGTCTTCTCAGGCTGAATTCTACAAAATGTATGGCCTGAATAAAGAACGTCTCGCCATGGCCAAGCCGGATTGTATCGTGATGCATCCAGGACCAATGAACCGTGGTGTGGAAATTGATTCCAGTATTGCAGACGGTCCGCAATCCGTGATTCTGAAACAGGTTACTAACGGGATTGCAGTACGTATGGCGGTACTGGCTCTTGCAATGCAGGGGCAGTTACAGGAACAGGGTTTGATTGAAGCGATTGCGGTATAAGGAATAAGTCATGTCTATTGTAAAAATTGAAAATGTCCGTGTTCTTGACCCAATCCAAAACACTGATTCAGTCGAAACGGTTTATGTGGAAAATGGTAAACGTGTTGCAGAGACTGCTAACGTCTCTGAAACCATTGATGGACAGGGCAAATGGCTGATGCCAACCATGGTGGACCTGTGTGCACGTTTACGAGAACCGGGCCAGCAGCAACACGGAACTTTAAAGTCTGAAGGTAAGGCTGCACGTGAAAACGGTATTCTGCATGTCTTTACCCCGCCAGATTCCAAACCGATTGTGCAGGATAATGGTGCGCTGATTCATGGTCTGGTTGAAAAAGCCATGCTGGATGGCGGTATTTATTTACAGGTGATCGGTGCGCAAACCCAAGGTTTGCAAGGTCAGCAACCGGCCAATATGGCTGGTTTAAAAAAAGGCGGTTGTACTGCGGTTTCTAATGCCAGTGCGCCGTTTGCCAATGATGATGTGGTATTGCGTACACTTGAATATGCAGCAGGATTGGACCTGACTGTAGTGTTCTATGCAGAAGAGCCGCAAATTGCCAAAGATGGCTGTGTGCATGAAGGCTTTATTGCTTCACGCCAAGGCTTGCCAATGATTCCATCGCTAGCTGAAACTGTGGCCATTGCCAAATACCTGCTCATGATTGAAGCAACTAAAGTACGTGCTCATTTTGGCTTGTTATCTTGTGGTGCATCAGTAGAACTGATTCGTATTGCTAAAGAAAAAGGCTTGCCAGTAACTTGTGATGTCGCTATGCACCAATTGCATCTGACTGACCATCTGATTGATGGCTTTAACTCTCTTGCACACGTACGTCCACCATTACGTTCTGAATCTGACAAAGAATTACTGCGTCAGGGCGTAAAATCTGGTGTGATTGATGCGATCTGTACCCATCATGAACCCCTGAGCAGCTCTGCCAAAATGGCACCCTTTGCGGAAACACAGCCTGGCTTTACCGCGTTTGATACCTACGTACCGTTCGGTATCCAACTAGTGAATGAAGGCTTCTTTACGCCGTTGGAATGGGTGGAGAAAGTCACAGTTGCTCCTGCGAAAGTCGCCAGTATGTTTGAGCATTGGAAAGCGGAAGCAGGCTGGGTACTGGTTGATCCAGAACAGGAGTGGACATTAAGCAAAGAAACGATCGTTTCTCAAGGTAAAAATACACCACTGCTCAATCAAAAAGTGAAAGGTAAAGTGCTGCAAACTTTTATTGCTGCATAACACTTACATTTCGCGTTTACAAAAAGTCAGCTTCGGCTGACTTTTTTATATCTTAAATAAAATACTAGAAAAGTTAGCCCTACATAAACAGTGAAACTTTATGATATCAGTACAATTATTAACATTCCAAAGAGGGTGGGTCGCTACACTGATTAAATATTAAACATTATAAATCAGAATAATGGTGATCTTGATGAATACATAATGGTGATCTTGATGAATACAGATTTAATTGAACGTTTAAAGAGTGATGTGACCGCCATTGTGCTGCAAGGTGAAACAGAACATCTATTTGCCAAGGATCAGGCCTTAGCCCAATTCTATCCTGTATTGTTAAGTATTCTTCGTGCAAGACCGGCCTGGATTGAAAGTCTGGGTCAGCAACTTAATCCCAAGATTGATGAATTATTTAATAATAATCCGACCCTAAAACAACAATTCCTGGCTCAGTTAGATTCAACTGCACCTCAAGATGAAATTGAACAGACCCTGAACCGGGCAATTGTTCCAACCATGAACTTCTTGCAGGCAGAGGCTGGTGCACCCACTGCTGAAGCAGTAGGCCATTTGCTAGATACCCATGCAGATTCGATTCAACGAGCATTACCAGTCTGGGCTGGTTCTATACTGGCATCTTTAGGCGTATCTCCGCTGGCGGGACAAAATCTGAACCGCGCACCGGGTTTGGCTTCCGAACCGGAAGCAGAACCAGTACTGACTGAAGAGAAAAAGGCAGTGGTGTTCTGGCCTTTTATTCTCCTCGTGATTATTGCTGCGATTATCTTATTCTTCTTCCGTGGATGCCTGCGTGATGATGATCCGGATGAATTACGAAATGCTCAGGCGGTAAGCGAAGCTGCTGCAACAAACCCTGCAATTCTCAAAATCAGCACCGGTAGTCAGGGTGAAATCGTCAACTGTCAGGTACAGATGAATGATCCGAAATATATGCAAATTCTGCAAAATGAAATTAAGCAGATCTTTAATTACAGTATTGGCTGTGGTGCAGTAGCCAATGAAAATTACCACTCAGAATTTATTGATCAGGATACGATTCCTTCAGTACTAAAACTGCTGCAAGGCATGTCAAATGTGACTTTGACTTGGGCAGGTAATCAGGTGTCTGTGCAGGCAGCGAACAGTGCAGATGCACAGCGTTTGGCAGGTCAAATTCGTGGCTTAGCTAAAAATGTAGAAGTCGTGACCCAAAAACCAGTGGATATGGATGAGGCGATCAATACAGCCAATACCGAGGCTAAAAAAGCTTTAGACGAACTTCAGATGGAGAATATTGAGGCATTGGATGTTGCAACTGCCTTAAACCTGCAACTTATTCATTTTGCGACAGGTTCTACAGAAATTCCTGAAGTGAATAAAAGCTTGCTGGATCAGACCGCAGCTTTATTGCAATATGCCAAAGATGTACGTCTAACCGTAATAGGCCATACTGATACGGAAGGCAGCAGCACTCAAAATCAGGAGCTATCTTTAAAACGTGCTCAAGCCATTGTGAATTATCTGGTACAGAAAGGGGTGAATCCGGCACAATTACAACCTGTAGGTATGGCGGCGAATCAGCCTGCTCAACCGAATGCAACCTCGAACGGTCAGTATCAAAATCGTCGTGTAACTTTTGAAGTTATGAGTACCGAAGATGGTCGTGTACATACTGTAGATAATGAAGGCGTAGTTGAAAAGAAAGCCAGCTAAATAATTCTTTCATCATAAAAAAGGACGAATGATTCGTCCTTTTTTATTTGTTATGAATTAAGAGAAGACAGGTGGGGTATAAGTCAGGGTTCTTCCTAGGAACCAGAGCAAGAATAGTACCAATGGAAGATGAAAGACCAGTTGGGTCACTGTAAAACCAATCACATCTTTGGCTTTTAATTTTAAGATACCCAGCATAGGGAGCATAAAGAAAGGATTGATCAGATTGGGCAAGGCTTCGGCCGCATTGTAAATCTGGACAGACCAGCCCAGATGCACTTTCAGGTCATGTGCAGCCTGCATCACATAAGGCGCTTCAATAATCCATTTTCCTCCACCAGAAGGAATGAAGAAGCCTAGAATCGCTGAATAAATTCCCATCACCACTGCAAAGGTTTCCTGCGAGGCAATCGAAACGAAGAACTCGGCGATATAGTGCGATAGGGACAGGTCAGCAGAATTCAGGGCATTGGTCATCATAAAGGCGATGCTGCCATAAAGCGGAAACTGGATCAGCACCCCTGAAATGGCCGGCACAGCTTTGGACACAGCATTGAGAAAATTACGTGGTGTACCATGTAAAGCTACACCCAAAATCAGAAAGATAAAGTTATAGGTGTTTAAGCTGGAGATTGCCAGAATAGGATTACTTTTGGAAAACTCGTTAAACATCCAGACCAGACCCAGAACCACAATCAGAATACTTAAGATTGGCGAGTTTTCAAGCCAGTCACCCGGCCGTTTATGGGTCACGGTTTCAGTCTTTTCTTCTTCAATCTGGATCGGGAAGTGATCAATAGTTTTAATATGATTGCCTTTGGGCGCAGACCAGTAGGCAATGGCAATCGAAGCAATAATCAAGACTGCTGTCATGATCATGGATTGCGGCAGGAAAATCGTTTCAGTAAATGGAATCACACCAGTCAGATTATAAAGTGGTTCTGGTAGACTGGATTTGTTGGCTTGTAATTGCGCTGCTGAAGAGCTGATACCCAGTGCCCAGGTTGCGCCCATCCCGATAATCGCTGCTGCGGCAGCCGCACGGTAATCCATATTCAGTTCTTTACGCTGCGCTAGCGCAATCACCAGAAGTGCGGTTAGAACCGTACTCATCGCCCAGTTAATCAGGGAAATCAGTAGACTAACTGTGGCGACAAGAACGATGGCTCCACGTCCGGAATGGGGAATGCGCGCCATTTTCTGAATCAGTAATTGCATCGGTTTGGAAACTGAAACTACATAACCGACCACGATCAACATGCACATCTGTAAGGTAAAGGGAATCAGACTCCAGAATCCGTCACCAAATGAAATCGCGACGTCTTGTGCCGGCGCACCAATGCCAATCGCGGCAATCGCAACGATGATGACACCGAGTAGGGCAAAGATATAAGAGTCCGGAAACCATTTTTCAGACCAGTCGCTGACGCGCATGGCAAAGCGCTGCAAGATATTTTGTTGAGTTTGCATGATTAAAATCCATTTATTCTGCATTTGTTATTAAGAAGCGGCTTTCTTCAGCCAAAAAGAAACCCTTAAAATTTTTCATTTTAAGGGCTGGGAAAAATCAGGCTGCTTTACGGAGTAAAGGTACGCCGGTGACTTTCTGAATTTCATCAAAACTGACATCGGGTGCCAGTTCTACAAGTTGAATACCTTCAGGTGTGACATCCAATACACCTAAGTCAGTAATAATCCGGTTCACTACGGCCTGGCCAGTAAGCGGAAGACTACATTGTGAGACAATTTTAGGCGTACCATCTTTAGCGCAGTGTTCCATCAGCACCACAACTTTTTGCACACCTGCGACCAGATCCATGGCACCACCCATGCCTTTGACTTTCTTGCCTGGAATCATCCAGTTGGCTAGATCACCATTTTCTGAGACTTCCATAGCCCCCAGAATGGCGATATTGACATGACCGCCACGGATCATGGCAAAGGAGTCAGCACTGGAAAAGAAAGAAGCACCTTTGCGGGCAGTTACCGTCTGTTTGCCAGCATTGATCAGGTCTGCATCCACAGTATCGGCCGTTGGAAATTCTCCAATACCCAGCAGACCATTCTCAGACTGAAGCCAGACATTAATATTCTCTGGAATATAATTTGCGACTAAGGTTGGCAGACCAATACCTAGATTGACATAGAAACCATCTTCAAGTTCCTGTGCGGCGCGCTGCGCCATTTCATTACGTGTCCAAGCCATGATCAAGCCTCCGCCTTTAAAGTCATCTGTTCAATCCGTTTTTCCGGTTGGGTATTCAGTACAATCCGGTTCACATAAATGCCGGGAAGATGAATTTCATCTGGATCAAGGGCACCGATCTCGACAATTTCTTCAACTTCAGCAATGGTCACTTTACCAGCCATGGCACAGACCGGATTGAAGTTCTGGGCAGTTTTACGGAAAATCAGGTTGCCGGCTTTATCGGCCTTATAGGCTTTAACCAAAGCCACATCAGCAGTTAAGGATTCTTCCAGAATATAAGACTTGCCATTGAACTCGCGGACATCTTTACCTTCAGCAATAACGGTACCGACACCAGTCGCGGTATAGAAAGCGGGAATACCTGCACCACCAGCACGTAATTTTTCAGCTAAAGTTCCTTGCGGGGTCAGTTCAACTTCAAGTTCACCGCTTAAGTATTGGCGTTCAAATTCCTTATTCTCGCCCACATAGGAAGAGATCATCTTTTTAATCTGTTTGGTTTCCAGCAATAGCCCCAAGCCAAAGCCATCCACACCGGCATTATTAGAAATACAGGTCAGATTTTTGGCACCAGTTTCCTTTAAAGCTGCAATTAGGGCTTCTGGAATACCACATAGACCAAAACCGCCTACCGCCAAGGTATGTCCATTCTGAACCACGCCGTCTAAAGCGGCTTTTGCACTGTCATACACTTTATTTGACATTTTTACCTCGATTTATTCTTCTCTTGCAGATCTCTTTCATCTAAAGATCTGCTGATTTCTATCCATGAGGACTTATAGAGTGTCCGGCTATTTCAAGTTTTTAAGCACAGGCTTTTTGCCAATAGGCATTGGCATAATTGGATGGATTATTGCGTTGTAATACCTCGCTGATATTACGGCTGGCCTGCATCAAAGCATCCAGTTGAATACCGGTTTCAAAGCCCATCTTGGAGAGCAGGTAATACAGGTCTTCAGTTGAAACATTGCCGGAAGCACCTTTGGCATAAGGACAGCCACCGAGACCGGCAATAGAGGAGTCAAATACCCGAATCCCTTGCAGCAATGACTGGTAAATATTAGCGATGGCCATGCCATAGGTATTATGAAAATGACCGGCTAGCACTTTACTATCAATTTCTGAAAGACAGGCATCCCAGACGTTCTTCACGCGATCCGGAGTTGCCGTACCAATGGTTTCACCTAATGACACTTCATAGCAGCCCATGTCTAGTAGACGCTGTGTAACTTTGACGACCTGCTTCGGATCAATTGCACCTTCATAAGGGCAGTCCACCATACAAGAGACATAGCCACGCACCTTGACATCATTTGCTTTGGCAGCTGCCATCACATCTGCAAACTTCTCAAAGCTTTCATCAATCGAGCAGTTGATATTCTTGTGGGTAAAGCTTTCAGAAGCTGCGGTAAATACCGCAACTTCTTTACAATCCACAGCCAGCGCTGATTCAAAACCTTTCATGTTTGGCGTCAGCAAACTGAACTGGATATTCGGATCTTTAGGCAAGCTGGCAAATAGCGTATCGCTATCTGCCATCTGTGGAACCCATTTGGCTGAAACACAGGAGCCGACCTCAATCGCCTGCAAACCTGTTTTCATCAGGTCCAGAATCAGATTTTTACGGTCATCTAGTGTTAAAGGTGTTTTTTCGTTTTGCAGGCCATCGCGTGGCCCGACTTCTACGATTTTAACGAAATCTGTCATGCAACTTCCTCCGCTAGAGGCTGAAACTCAACCAGTTCATCACCGGCTTTAACCTGATCACCTTTCTGGAAGTATGAGTTTGCGATAATGCCATCATGCGGAGCGCGAATGGTATATTCGATCTTCATTGCTTCCAAGGTCAGCAGTACATCGTCTTTTTTCACTTTGTCATTTGCCGCGACCAGAACCTGAGTAATCACGCCAGGCATTGGCGCAGTCAAGTTATTTTCAGTCCCTTGTTCATCCTGGTTATTAAAGTCATTTTTCAAATAATTGAACTTGTAGCTTTGACCATTCTGGAACAGGGTAATGCCATGCTCAGTCTGGCTAAATGCCAGTTTCTGCTGCTGACCCGCAAGATTTAACTGGAGTAGGTGTTGATCAAGCAGCTCACCCTGGATGGTAAGTGTCTGGCCTTCATAATTTGCCAGGAAACTATTTTCTAGCGCTTTAAAGCTCACCACACGTAAAACGTCATTACATTGTAATTTAATTGTGTAGTTATTTTGCTGATTCAGACGCCAAAATGCCTTTTGCTGCCAGACGGGATTATTGCTAGTCGGGTTTTGAGCCAGACGCGATAACAGTTCAACCAAGGCTGCAGTGACCACTAATTCTGCACTGATATCAGCAGATGGTTTGAGTAGGAACTCTTCTTCACGTTGAATCAGGCCAGTATCGAGATGGGCATTTTTAAATGAATCACATAATACTAAGCGATCAAGAAAAGCGATGTTATTGCCAAGACCATCGACATGAAACTGACCCAAGGCATGATGCATCTGGGTTAAAGCAGCTTCACGGTTTTTGCCCCAAACAATCAGTTTGGCAATCATCGGATCATAATAGGTGCTGATTTCATCACCTTCGACAATGCCACTATCCACACGCACGCTGTCATTTTGTTCTGGATAGTGCAAATAGCTGATCTGACCGATGGCAGGAATAAAACCTTTTTCTGGTTCTTCGGCATAAACACGGGCTTCCAGTGCATGACCGTGTATCTGTAATTCATGCTGCTGTTTCGGTAAAGGTTCACCGAACGCTACACGTAACTGCCATTCCACCAGATCCTGACCGGTGATCATTTCAGTGACTGGATGCTCAACCTGCAGACGGGTGTTCATTTCCATGAAGTAAGCAGTACCGTCTTGCTCAACGATGAACTCGACTGTACCGGCACCGACATAATTTACAGCACGTGCAGCATCAATTGCGGCTTGGCGCATCGCCTCAAGTTTGTCTTCTGGCATTTTAGGTGCAGGTGCTTCTTCCAGAACTTTCTGGTGACGACGCTGCACGGAGCAATCACGTTCAAACAGATGCACATAATTGCCATGTGTATCACCAAAGACCTGAACTTCAATATGGCGTGGCTGCACGACATAGCGTTCAATCAGCACATCTTCATTGCCGAAGCTGGAACGTGCTTCGCTTTTACAGGAAGCGAGTGAACTCAGGAAATCTTCACTACGCTCGACCAGTCGCATGCCTTTACCGCCACCGCCAGCACTAGCCTTGATCAGTACTGGATAGCCAATACTGTCAGCTTGTTGTTTCAAGAAATCGGCATCCTGATTGGTACCATGATAGCCGGGGGTTAAAGGTACACCAGCTTTTTCCATTAAGGCTTTAGAGGTCGCTTTCAGACCCATTGCTAAGATCGCATCCACTGGCGGACCAATAAAGACAATGTTGTTATCCTGACAGGCCAGGGCAAACTGGTCATTTTCAGACAGGAAACCATAACCTGGATGAATGGCCTGAGCACCGGTAGTTTTTGCTGCCTGAATAATACGTTCAATCTGTAAATAACTTTGTGCAGCAGGCGATTCACCAATATGGATGGCTTCATCTGCCAGTTTGACATGCTGTGCCTGTGCATCGGCATCGGAATATACGGCAACGGTGGCAATCCCTAACTTTTTCGCTGTACGAATCACACGGCAGGCAATTTCACCACGATTGGCAATTAAAATCTTTTCAAACATCCTACGATCCTTCTTGTTGTTATGCCGTGGTCTTAATCCAGGCCGGGCTTTGTTTGTTTAAAAATGCATTCAGTCCATTTTTCGCCTCATCTCCCTGGCGAACATGGGCAATATGCTGTGCGGTTTTAAACAGCAGATCTTCAGTCAGGACCTGTTGATCGACCAGTTGAATCAGCTGTTTTGAGGCGTTTTGCGCTGCTGGTCCACCGAGTAAGAGCGCTTCCACAATCTCATCAATTTTGCTGTCGAGCTGTTCTGGTGCAGTCACTTCATGTGCCAGACCAATGGTTTTCGCCTGTTCAGCTGAGATTCGCTCAGCAGTCAGGAAATAACGTGACGCCTGACGGGCGCCAATCGCACGAATTACATACGGACTAATGGTCGAAGGGGCTAATCCTAAACGTACTTCAGACGTTGCAAACTTGGCATCAGTGCTGGCGATACAGATATCACAAGCGGCTGCCAGACCCATACCGCCGCCAAAAGCAATACCATGGACACGGGCAATCGTTGGCTGTTTCAAGGTCGCCAGACTTTGCAGCATTTTTGCCAGTTTGAGAGCATCGGCTTCATTGTCTGCCTGTGAGGCCTGACCGGCCTTTTTCATCCAGTTCAGATCCGCACCCGCAGAAAAGCTTTTACCTCGGCCTGCCAGAATCACTACACGTACATCATCACGCTGATTTAAAGACTGGAAACAGGCATGTAGCTCTTCAATGACCTGGGTATTAAACGCATTATGCAGTTCAGCCCGGTTAATCCAGACCGTTGCCACCTGATTCTGCTGTTCGAGCTGTAAAAATTGATAGTCCATTTTTGTCACCTCTTACATGCGGAACACGCCGAATTTGGTTGGCTGGATTGGTGCATTCATCGCTGCAGCCAGACTTAGGGCCAGGACTTCACGCGATTGCGCTGGATCAATGACACCGTCATCCCATAAACGCGCAGAAGCATAATAAGGATGGCCTTGGCGTTCATATTGGTCACGAATTGGCTGTTTAAACTGGTCTTCTTCTTCAGCTGACCAGGTTCCACCTTTTTGCTCAATCTGATCGCGTTTCAAAGTCGACAATACGCTAGAGGCCTGTTCACCGCCCATCACTGAAATACGCGAGTTTGGCCAGGTCCACATAAAGCGTGGCGAGTAAGCACGGCCACACATGCCATAGTTACCGGCACCAAAAGAACCGCCAATCACCAGAGTCAGTTTAGGCACATTGGCTGTCGCGACGGCCATCACCAGCTTGGCACCATTTTTAGCAATACCTTCATTTTCATACTGACGACCCACCATAAAGCCGGTGATGTTTTGCAGGAAGATCAGCGGAATATTGCGCTGGGTACATAGTTCAATAAAATGCGCGCCTTTTTGTGCAGACTCAGAGAATAAAATTCCATTGTTGGCAATAATTCCAACTGGCATTCCATAGAGCTTGGCAAAGCCAGTGACCAGGGTAGTCCCAAAGCGTGCCTTGAATTCGTCAAAGCGTGAACCGTCGACAATACGCGCAATCACTTCACGGATATCAAACGGTTTACGTGCATCGCTTGGCACAATGCCATACAGCTCTGAACTGTCAAAACGCGGTGCTTCAATTTCATCTGCAGTTTTATTTGGCTTTTTATTCAGGTTCGCCACAATGTTGCGGGCAATGGCAATTGCGTGTTCATCATTTTCTGCCAGATGATCGGCAACCCCAGATAAACGGGTATGTACATCACCACCACCTAAGTCTTCACTAGAAACCACTTCACCGGTTGCCGCTTTCACCAGAGGAGGGCCGCCGAGGAAAATCGTGCCTTGATTACGCACAATAATGGTTTCATCTGACATCGCTGGCACATAAGCACCACCTGCCGTACAGCTACCCATTACCACTGCAATCTGGGCAATACCCAGACTCGACATACGTGCCTGATTGTAAAAGATACGGCCGAAGTGATCACGATCCGGAAATACTTCATCCTGTAAAGGTAAATAAGCACCGCCAGAATCCACCAGATAAATACATGGCAAATGATTCTGTTCGGCAATTTCCTGGGCACGTAAATGCTTTTTCACCGTAAGGGGATAATAAGTCCCGCCTTTGACTGTGGCATCATTGGCCACGATCATGCAGGTCACACCATTGACCTGACCTACACCTGCGACCACACCTGCTGCAGGAACATCATCCTGATAAACCTGATAGGCAGCCAGTTGACCGATTTCCAAAAAAGCTGTGCCTGGATCAATTAAATGATTAATCCGTTCACGCGGCAGTAATTTGCCGCGATCCAGATGTTTCTGACGGGCAGTTTCTCCGCCACCCAAGGCAATTTTTTCTACTTTCTGTTTAAGGTCATCCACCAGTTGCAGCATGGCAGCCTGGTTGGTCTTAAACTCTTCACTACGTATATTGATTTTGCTCTGTAACTGATTCATGACGAACATCCTTGTCTTATTCTAAGTGTTAATGTTTAGGCTGTTTCGTTGAAGAGCTCACGGCCAATTAGCATACGGCGGATTTCGGAAGTTCCGGCGCCAATTTCATAGAGTTTGGCATCGCGCCACAAACGGCCTGCAGCAAATTCGTTGATATAACCGTTCCCACCTAGGGTCTGAATGGTTTCACCCGCCATCCATGTAGCTTTTTCAGCGGCATATAAAATGGCACTGGCAGCATCTTTACGCAGGCTACGGCTATGATCAGCCTTGTCACATTCAGCACCAACGGCATACACCAGCGCCTTACATGCCAGCCAGGTAGAGTACATGTCAGCAATTTTGCCTTGCATCAACTGGAATTCACCGAGTGCCTGACCAAACTGTTTGCGGTCATGAATATAAGGAATCACGGTATCCATGCAGGCATCCATAATGCCCAATGGACCAGCACTGAGAACCGCACGTTCATAGTCCAGACCGCTCATCAGCACTTTAGTCCCATTGCCGACACCGCCAAGGACGTTTTCTTTAGGAACTTCGACATTGTCAAAAAACAGGGGATAAGTATTGGAACCACGCATACCCAGTTTGTCTAAATGAGTGCCGTGACTAAAACCTGGCATATTTTTCTCAACCAGGAAGGCGGTCATGCCTTTGGCGCCAGCTTGTAAATCGGTTTTGGCATAGACCACAAGTACATCAGCATCGCCGCCGTTGGTGATCCACATCTTGGAACCGTTGAGTAGATAATGATCACCTTTATCTTCAGCTTTCAGTTTCATGCTGACCACATCTGATCCGGCATTCGGCTCAGACATTGCTAATGCACCGACATATTCACCAGAAATCAGTTTTGGCAGATAACGCTGCTTTTGTTCTTCATTACCATTTCGCTTAATTTGGTTTACACATAGGTTAGAATGGGCGCCATAGGACAAACCAATGGATGCTGAAGCACGGGAAATTTCTTGCATGGCAATAATATGGGCCAGATACCCCAGATTGGTACCGCCATATTCTTCACTGACCGTTAAACCAAGTAGGCCCATATCACCAAATTTTTTCCAAAGGTGAGCCGGGAATTCATTGTCACGGTCAACTTGCTGGGCAATTGGGGCAATTTCCTTGGCGCAAAATGCGGCCACTGAATCACGAAGCGCAATAAGAGTTTCATCCAAACCGAAATCTAAGCTTTGTAAATTCATTCTTCATCCATCCTGAGATTATATTTGTTGTGTCCAAAAGCATTTTTGTTGTGCTTGTTTTTTTAACATACAACGAAAAATTAAAAAAGTGAACCTATATTCACAAAATGATTTACAATTCATTTTATCTGGTTGAGAATAAGATTATGAGTTATAAAAGATCATCACTGATGCAGGAACGAATGGAACAAAATCGTTTGTCGATTTTACAGTCTGCTCGTGAACTGATTACTCAAGGGGGCTTTAAAGAGGCGTCGATTCAGGCGATTGCAGAACGCGCAGGCGTTTCTACAGGGCTGGTATATCGATATTTTGAAAACAAAAGCCAGATTTTGATTGAGGTTTTGTCGGCAGCGATTCAGCATGAAGTTGGAATTCTTGTTTCCATTGCCGGGTCGGATTTGTCGCCAAAACTGAAATTGCAAAAATCTGTTACAACTTTTGTGAAACGTGCCATGAATAGCCCCCAGTTGGCGTATTCACTTATGTTTGAACCGGTTGATCCGGAAATGGAACATGAGCGTTTTCGCAGTAAACAGCTGCTTAAACAAAGCATTAAGGAAATCCTGGCCGAAGGAAAGGTGAATGGAGAGTTCGAGTTTGAAGATTTAAATACGGCAGCTTTGGGCGTGGTGGGTGCCATGACCTTTGTCGTGATTGAACCTTTAAATCCGTCCCGTAATGTAATGTTTGATCAGAACTACAAGGATCACTTTGTCAAACAGATTGCCGATTTTTGTGTTAACGCAGTACATCGACAGGAAGGAAATTCAGCAGCATAGACGCACAAAAACAGGCACATAGACAAGGTCGTCGTGGTCATAAAACAATTAGTAAAGTTGAAAATCAGAATTACAAAGAATCAAGGAGATCGATTCAATGACACAAGTACGGTTAAGCTATGCCTATGGAACCAGCAGCCAGCCTTTATTGGGTATGACGATTGGTGAAAAATTTGATCAGGCTTGCGAACAATATGCAGATCGCGATGCAGTTGTCAGTATGCATCAGAACATACGCCTGAGTTATCGGCAGCTACAGGATCAGGTCAATGCCTTTGCCTGTCAGCTGCTGAAATTGGGTATGCAAAAAGGTGACCGTCTGGCGATCTGGTCGCCGAACTGTGTGGAATGGACTATTACCCAGTTCGCAGCTTTCAAGGCAGGCATTATTCTGGTTAACCTGAATCCGGCCTATAAAAGCAATGAGCTGGAATATGTCCTGAATAAAGTGTCCTGTAAGGGACTGGTCATTGCATCGCAGTTTAAAACCACGGACTATCAGGAAATCCTGACCAAAATTGCGCCTGAATTAAAACAGGCTGAAAATAAATTACTGAATGCAGAGCGTCTCCCACATTTAAAGCATGTCATTAAAATTGATGAGCAGCAGCATACTGGCATTCATCGTTTTCAGGATTTAATGCCTACACCAAGTGCTCAAGAGCTGGAACAGCTGCAACAGATCTCCACTGATTTGCAGTTCGATGAAACTATCAATATCCAGTTTACGTCAGGCACCACAGGGAATCCTAAGGGTACGATGCTGACCCATAACAATATTTTAAATAATGGTTACTTTGTCGGTGAGGCGATTCACTTAAGTCCGGAAGACCGTGTCTGTATTTCTGTTCCACTATTCCACTGCTTTGGCATGGTAATGGGCAATCTGGCCTGTATTACCCATGGTTCAGCCATGATTTATCCATCTGCCGTATTTAATCCGCTGGAAACCTTGAAAGCCATTCAGCAGGAAAAATGTACTGCGGCTTATGGCGTACCGACCATGTTTATTGCCGTGCTGGAACATGAGCAGTTTGACGAATTTGATCTATCCAGTCTGCGTACCGGTATTATGGCGGGTAGCCCGTGTCCACAGGAAATTATGCAGCGTGTAATAGAGCGAATGCATATGTCTGAAATTACCATCTGTTATGGCATGACTGAAACAGCACCGGTAAGTGCCCAAAGTTCAACAGAAGACAGTGTTGAACGTCGTGTGAGTACAGTTGGCCGTGTCCATCCGCATTTGGAAGTTAAAATTGTCGATGAAAATGGCAAGGTGGTGCCGCGCGGTCAATTAGGTGAACTCTGTGTGCGTGGTTATTCCGTGATGCTCGGTTATTGGGAAGATCAGGACAAGACTCAGGAAGTGATTGATGCTGCACGCTGGATGCATACCGGTGATATTGCGGAAATGGATGATGAAGGCTTTGTCAAAATCAAGGGTCGTATCAAGGATGTGGTGATTCGCGGCGGTGAAAACCTGTTCCCGAAAGAAATTGAAGATTTCCTTTACACCCATCCAGCGGTGTCGGATGTGCAGGTGATTGGCGTGCCAGACCATAAATATGGTGAAGAGCTTTGTGCCTGCATTATCCTGCATGAGAATGATCCATGTACCGAAGAAGCCATCCGCCAATATTGTGCCGAGCATATCTCGCATAACAAAGTGCCGCGTTATGTGCGTTTCTTCCATGACTTCCCGATGACAGCTTCAGGCAAGGCACAGAAGTTCAAGTTGCGTGAATTTATGCGTGAAGAATTAAATTTAAAAGAGATTGCTTAAATTAATTAAAGCTAAGTTTAAATAGTATTTGATCAGATGACCTGGCGGCATGGATGCCGCCGTTTCATTGTATGGCAAGGATGCCATATCAATGAAACAGAGGGGTTTGGTTACTTTGCCCAGTCAAAGTAACGAAGCACCTGCACAATGGAAGAAGAATCCATCTTGCAAATTGAGGTCATGTATTTAGCAATTTCTTTAAATAGATAAAAATCTATTTCTATATAAATCAGAGTAAACAGATGGCAAAAAACTTTCACAGTGAAGTGGTGGTCGCAAGTTATGATGATCATATCCGTAAACTGATTCCTGGCTATGAACTGGTGCATCAGCAGATTGAAGCCATACTCAGTACTGAGCTTCCAGAAAATGCACATATCCTGATTGTGGGTTGCGGAACTGGTTATGAACTATCTTATTTATTGCAACAGCATCCAAACTGGACATTTACTGCGATTGATCCTTCCGCTGCAATGCTTGAGCAGGCAAGGAAGCAGCTGGCTTCTATTGGCGCTGAACAACGAGTTCAGTTTATACAGTGCACCACTCAGGAACTGGATCAACAAAATTCATTCGATGCTGCACTCGCTATTTTAGTCGTCCATTTTATTCCTGAACCTCAGAAATCTGATTTTTTTCAGGCTATCTATCAGAGCCTTAAAGCTGGCGGGATCGGATTGACCTATGATCTGATGCAACCAGAAGATGAGAATGAATTAAAGGTAATGCAAAAAATGGCACAGCAAACCGGACTTAGTGTGCAGCAAAGCGAAAATATGCTGGCCAGATTGCAGCAGGACTTTTTTCTGATTTCAGCGGAAGATTCAAATGAACTTTTAACAAAAGTCGGATTTAAACAACACAAAATTTATAGTCAAATCATGAATTATTATGGTTTTTTACTCAGAAAATAAAGATCATGATACTTTATATGAATTTTAAAGTTTAAGAGAATAATCAAGGAAGTTTAAGAAGAATGTCAGCATATTATAGTTTGATCCAGCGCGAGCAGCATGCAGATGGCAGTACTACTGCCTATTATCGTTCCAATATTCATGCTCAAGGTGCGTGGAATCCTCATGAACAGCACATGGCGCCAGCAACCGGTATTCTATGTGTTGAACTAGAACAGTTTCAGCCTAGATCAGAAATGCGCATTGGCCGGGTTGGACTGGATATTTTTGGGCTGATTGCATTTGGTGAATTTTCTATTACTACACGCATGATCCGTCCTGGCAAAACTATTGAACTGATTGAGGCGGAAATGTGTGCCAATGGAAAAACCTGTATCGTTGCTCGTGCCTGGAGGATGCTGACTTCGGATAGCCGGGCCATTGCAGGTATCGAAGATTTTCCGATTGAAAGCCCTGAGTTTTTACCGGTTTGGGAGGGTATGAGTTGCTGGCCGGGCGGTTATATTCAAAGTATTGAAACCCGTGCACATCCTGATCATCGTGCAGGCAAAGGCATTGTCTGGCTCAGAAATTCATTGGATATGGTAGAAGGACGACCGACTACAGATTTTAGTCGTTTACTCGGTATGGTCGATACCGCGAATGGCATTGTGCCACGTCAGGACCCGAATGCGGGCTGGGGATTCCCGAATCTAGATTTACAGATTCATATGTACCGTCTGCCGCAAGGTGAATGGCTGGGGCTGGAAGTGGTGCAACAGTATGGTGAAGATGGGATTGGTCTCACCAGCGGTGTGCTGCATGATATTCACGGGCCTTTCGGTCGCAGTGAACAGATTCTGACCTTACGAAAATTCTAAAACTGATTTAAAAGCAAAAGGATGAATTGATTCATCCTTTTTTTATTGGCATGCTGTGCGCAATGGTTCAGGAATATTGATGAATGCGGATTAGTATTATTGGGGCAGGGCGTGTGGCTTATCATCTTGCCCATGCATTGTCAGCACAACATGAAATTGTACAGATCTACAGCCGGACTCTGGATAAAGCACAGCAACTGGCTGATCAATTTAAAGCGCAAGCCATCGCTCAACCTGAAAATCTGAATCAGGATATAGACTTGATGATCATTGCCGTGAGTGATCAATCAATTGCTGAGGTCATCAGACAAGTCTATTTTTACTTGCAAGATGTGCTGATTGTCCATACTTCAGGCAGTTCTCACCTGAATGTTCTAGCAGATGTACATGCAAAGTCTGGCGTCTTTTATCCATTGCAAACCTTTAGTCTGGAACGTGAAATTGACTGGGAAAATACGCCTTTATTTATTGAAGCGTCTGAGCCAGAAGATCAAGAAATCTTAACTCATTTAGCAAATAGCCTAAGCAAACGAGTTTATCAATATAGTTCAGACCAACGTTTGAGCTTACATCTGGCTGCAGTGTTTGCCTGCAATTTTAGCAACTACTGTTATGACATGGCCAAGCAGATTGTGGATGCACAGCAGGTAGACTTTAGCCTGCTTTATCCATTGATTCTGGAAACAGCCAATAAAGCGACGAAAAATGATCCTCGTCAGGGGCAGACTGGACCTGCGATGCGTGGTGATCAGAATATTCTGAATATGCATCAGCAGATGCTAGAGCAATCTGAACGACAAGACTTGGCAGATGTGTATAAATTACTCAGTCAGCAGATTTTAGAACACCATCATAGCTAATAAAAAAGCGCTGAATAATCAGCGCTTTTTAGACTTATAGATATTAAGAAATTTTCTTAAAGATAAAGTCATTAATCTTGTGGCCAGCTTCGATTCCGCGACGCTCAAACTTGGTTTGTGGACGCCATTCAGGGCGAGGGTAGCTGTTGCCTTTACCCGCCAGATTTTCTAAACGTGGACGTTCTTCCAGAACTTCCAGCATCCACTCAGCATACGGTTCCCAGTCTGTTGCAGCATGGAAAGTACCGCCAAGTTCCAACTTTTGCTCAACCAATGGCATGCGGTCATGAGATACAAAACGGCGTTTAAAGTGACGTTTTTTCTGCCATGGGTCAGGGAAGTACAACTGAACGGTGTTAATGCTATTGTCTGGCATTTCACGAAGCACCTGAATCGCATCAGCATCCAGTACACGTAAGTTAGTCACGCCCGCCATACCTGCTTCATACACGCACTGCGCAATACCCGGTACATGTACTTCAATTCCGACAAAGTTACGCTCTGGATTCGCTTTAGCCATGAGTACCAGAGAGCGGCCCATGCCAAAACCGATTTCTACAGTCAGCGGACGTTCAGGATGTTCAAAATACTGACGCAAATCACCTACCGGATATTCCAAAATTAAGTGACCATATTGTTCAAGCGCAGTACGTTGAGAGGTATTTAATGGCGCTGAGCGGCGCATAAACGTCACAATTTCACGGTGCTCGCTTAAATTGTCCAGCTCCACGACTTGCTGGTCTAATTGATCGTTCGACATAATTTTGGCAAATCTAAAAATTCAGAATGCGGTATTTTAAGTCCTGAGCGGTGCAAGTCAAACTTTTCTCGGTATTTCTCCATAAAAATCGAGCCAGAGATCTCAGACAAAATAAAAGAGCCAGTTGGCTCTTTTATAGATCAAGCTTGATCAGGTACTAAAACGATCGATCAAAGTGCTACTGGCTTCATTTAAACCAATTACAGTCACGTCTATGCCTTGGGCTTTAAACTTCTGGATGACGTTATTGAGCATATTTACTGAAGTCACATCCCAGACATGCGCATGCGTCAGATCCAGCTCAACATGATCCAGCCTTTCCTTAAAATCAAAGAATTGATAGAACTTTTCTGTACTACTGAAAAAGATCTGTCCAGAAATTATATAGCTACGTGAATTAGGCTTATGCAAATAAGTCGAGACATGTACAGTTCTTTCCAGCTTATTAATAAAGAACAGAGCAGAGAGCAATACACCGACAAATACACCGAGCGCCAGATTATGAGTAGCAAGCACGACAATTATCACAGCAATCATCACGGTATTAAATTCTAGCGGATGCTTGCCGAATTGTTTGATTGCACCCCACTGGAAGGTGGTAAATGATACCATAATCATAATAGCTACCAGTGCTGCCATAGGAATATAAGCCAGCCAGTCTTTCAGGAAGACCACCAGACACAGTAAAAATACGCCAGCAACTAATGTCGATAAACGTGTACGAGCACCTGATGAGACATTGATAATCGACTGGCCAATCATGGCACAACCGGCCATTCCGCCCATAAAACCGCTGACAATATTGGCCATACCCTGACCACGACATTCCTGATGTCGGTCACCTTCAGTTCCAGTCACTTCATCAATCACTGTAGTCGTCATCATACTTTCAAGCAGACCTACAGTGGCTAGAGTAAAGGAATAAGGCAGGATAATCTGCAAAGTTTCCAGATTCAGTGGAATTTCTGGAAGAAGAAAGACTGGCAAGGTATCTGGAAACTGTCCCAGATCGCTCACAGTACGCATATCTGCACCAAGCACTAACGCAAGTGCGCTCAGTACGACGATACAGATCAGAGGCGATGGAATCGCTTTACCGATTTTCGGGATATAAGGAAACAGATAGATAATTGCCAAACCTACTAAAATGAACAGATAAGCCGTACTGTCCATCCGGTGAATTTCCGGGATTTGTGCCACAAAAATCAGGATCGCGAGGGCATTCAAGAAACCATATACCACAGCCTGCGACACAAAACGCATCAGCTTGGCAACTTTAAAAAAGCCCGCAATCACCTGAATGATTCCGGTCAGAATCGTGGCTGCAAGCAGGTATTGCAGGCCATGATCCTTGACCAGCGTAATCATCAATAGTGCCATTGCACCTGTAGCCGCAGAAATCATGGCAGGACGACCACCGAAAAAGGCAATGGACACGGCAATACAGAAAGAGGCATATAAGCCGACTTGCGGATCGACACCGGCAATCGCAGAAAAGGCAATAGATTCAGGAATCAGGGCGAGTCCAACCACCAAACCTGCCAGTACATCAGTCCGGATATTGGAAAACCATTCTTCTTTTTTCAGGTTAATCACGAAATATCATCTAAATTTTGAGAACCTGCGTATCTTAAACAGATACAGATAAAAATCTACACAAGATTGACTTGCAAAAACCTGTAAATTCCTCAATATTGAATATGTAACTGTGCTGAATCACAGTTACGCTTTTTTGCAATTTACAGGTTTGATCACTTGAAAGTTTGTCAGAAGCGATTTAAAACATTGAGAAGTGTATAACAAGGATCAGAAATGAAGCTTTACTATTCGCCAGGCGCGTGCTCTTTGGCAGCTCATATTATTTTAAATGAAATTAATGTCGATTTTGATTTGGAACGTGTTGACTTAAAAACCCATAAAACAGAAAAAGGTGCAGATTATTACGAAATTAACCCGAAGGGTTATGTACCAGCATTAGAAATTAATCCGGGTTTAATTCTTACAGAAAATGTTGCAATTTTACCGTTTCTTGCTCAACACGATCCAAAACAAGATCTGATTCCACCTTCTGGCATGGGACGTGCCAAAGTGCTGGAGTGGTTAGGTTATCTCAACTCAGAGTTGCATGATGCTTATGCTGTATTCTTCACTGGAAAATTATCAGATGAAGCCAAAGAAAAAGCATATGCAGAAATTGACCGTTTATTGAGTTATATCGATAAGGCGATTGGTGAATCGGACAATGATTATCTGGTCGATGATAATTTCGGTCCGGCAGATGCTTACCTGTTTGTTCTCACCAACTGGTCGAACCAGATTGAACATGATCTGAGTCCATATAAAAATATTATTCATATCCGTAATAAGGTTGCAGAACGTCAGTCTGTACAGATTGCAATGCGTGATGAAGGTTTGATTCCTTAATACTAAAATTTTGAAAAAGCGTCATAAGGCGCTTTTTTTATTGCTTCCAAAGTAATTGTTGATATTTAGTCAATAATGATTTGCAAAATCACTGCTTTTTAGCAATAAGCAGAGTCTATATAGTGCCTGCATAAATTTTTGGTTTCAGGTTCTTTCCATGAAAAATATTTTATTAATTAATGGCGCAAAAGCTTTTGCCCACTCAAATGGTCAGTTAAATGATACTTTGGCCGAACTGGCTCAAGAAGTATTAACAAAGCTGGGGCATCAGGTTCAGGTAACTCGTGCTGACAATGAATATGATGCAAAAGCAGAAGTAGAAAAATACCTTTGGGCAGATACGGTCATTTACCAAATGCCAGGCTGGTGGATGGGTGCGCCGTGGCCAGTGAAAAAGTATATTGATGATGTTTTTACCGAAGGGCATGGCAGCCTGTATGCAAATGATGGTCGCTCACGTTCAGATGCTTCAAAAAAATATGGCTCAGGTGGCCTGATTCACGATAAAAACTATATGTTATCTCTTACCTGGAATGCACCGATGGATGCGTTTACGGATACCGAGCAGTTTTTTCATGGCGTGGGCGTAGACGGCGTTTACCTACCTTTTCATAAAGCCAACCAATTCTTGGGGATGCAGGCTTTACCGACATTTATTGTGAATGATGTAATTAAAGCCCCTGAAGTTGAAGCGTATATCGCACAGTACCGTGAACATTTAACTCAAATTTTTGCTTAATCAGGAGATATGACCATGCTAACCGTTATTGCTGAAATCATCTGTCATTCGGAACAAGATATGAAAACAGTGCTGGATTCATTTAACAACATCCGCGCACAGGTATTACAAGAGCCAGGCTGTCATCTTTATGATGTTTATATTGATCATCCAGAGATTGAGAGCCGATTACAGACCAAAGTGCCTTTTTCAATCATGATGTTTGAAAAATGGGAAAGTATTCAGCATCTGGAAACCCACATGCATAGTGTAAATATGCAGCAACATGCTAAAGCCGCTCAAGGTGCGGTTGCGAGTGTAAAGATTCGGATTTTAGAAGCACTTTAAGCTGTAATTCTCAGTTTGAAAGAGTTTGTAATATTTAATTTTATTCGAACTCTTGTGGCTGATTAAATTGAACCTGTTCAAGTTTCAGTGCGTAGCGGTGTTTTAAGGTGGACCATTGAACTTTGGCAAGTTGCGTCTGTTCTGAAAATTCATTTTCATCTGTTGTAGTTTTTAGCTTGCCTGTTAAAAAGTTAATGCTTCGTGCTGTACTCTCACCCGAGGCACGGTGAAAATCATCTACATCATAGCCAATCAATTTAAAAGCATTATCTTGGTATCGAAAGGTATAAGTATAATTGGTGACATACCATGAACCACAGCTTAGCCAGTAATGTAAATGAACCCGAAGTACACCTTTTTGAATGCTTAAGGCTTCGGATTCACCAAGTGGATCAGTGAGGCAAGGCGACTCTACATCACCTTCGGTTGGTAAAGTAGTATTACTAGCTACAAGCTGATAACCATTTGCCTGCTTGAATAAAATCAAAAGTTTTCGTTTGTTGGTATTCAGAACATGATTGCCTACACCTGCATTTGCAACAAAGTTTTCGGGATTAGTATCTTCAATAATCAGCGCGAGATCTGCTTGACCGTCCTGATTTAAATCGCCTTGCGCTTTTTCTAGAACTTTCCAGTTTTTCGGAATAAAAGATTGATAGCTTGATTTAGGAGAACTACCTGTCTGAGGTTTCGCACAAGCACTTTGTGTAAATGCTAGACACAGCAGGGTGCTAAATAGGAAAGGCAGTTTGATCTGATAAAGCATCGGTTTAAATTCCTTTTATTTATAATTTTATTGATGATCAAAGCTGAGTGATAAGTTTAGCAAAATAGGTTAAGTCATCTCTTTGAATATTGGATAGATATTTATGGTGAACTTTAAAGCTTTTTTATAAATTCAACTATGGATTTGAAGTTCCTATTCGAATTAATCCGAACCAAGACGTGAACTTTTAATATTTAATTTTCAAAGTTGACCGGGGTATTGGGTATCTAAATTTAAAAGTCCAGGAGTTTGCTGGAAACTCCTGAACAGATCGACATGATTTAAATAATTTTTTGGGCCTCTAGCCTCGATTATTATTTAAAGAAATAACCGGTTTCAGGTGAGCTGGCATTGGCCATGCGTTTGCGTGGCATACGACCGGCCAGGAATGCTTCACGACCCGCTTCAACCGCCTTACGCATCGCAGAGGCCATCAAGACCGGATTTTGTGCAGCAGCAATCGCAGTATTCATCAGTACGCCGTCACAGCCGAGTTCCATGGCAATCGCTGCATCACTGGCAGTACCGACACCCGCATCAACCAGCACAGGCACTTTGGCATTTTCTTTAATAATCGAAATCGTGTGTGGATTCAGAATCCCCAGACCTGAACCGATCAGACTACCTAAAGGCATGATTGCTACACAGCCCATACTTTCCAGTTCTTGTGCCACGATCGGATCATCTGAGGTATAGACCATGATTTCAAAACCGTCATCAATCAGGGTACGCGCTGCTTTCAAAGTTTCGGTAATATTTGGATAAAGAGTCTTTTCATCACCCAGAACTTCCAGTTTTACCAGGTTATGACCATCCAGCAGTTCACGTGCTAGCATACAGGTGCGTACTGCGCTATTAGCGTCAAAACAGCCCGCAGTATTTGGTAAAATGGTGTATTTTTCTGGTGGAACCACTGAAAGCAGGTTCGGTTGGTCTGGATGCTGACCAATATTCACCCGGCGAATAGCAACCGTTACAATTTCTGCACCACTGGCCTGAATGGCCTGATCTGTTTCATTTAAATCTTTATATTTGCCTGTGCCTACTAAAAGACGAGACTGGAATTGGCGTGAACCGATCTGTAATAAATCTTGCATAATTGTTCCAAGTGTTATTAGCCGCCACCGACTGCGTGAATAATTTCTATTTTGTCCGCTTCGCAAATGGGCGTTTCACCCAATCTGCTTTTAGAAATAATCATTTCATTGACCTCAACTGCAAAGCGCTTACCCTCAAGCGCCAGACTTTGAACCAGTTCCAGCAGATTCTTGCATTGAGTTTCTT
The DNA here is from genome assembly GCF_013417535.1 of Acinetobacter sp. YH12241. NCBI lineage: Bacteria > Pseudomonadati > Pseudomonadota > Gammaproteobacteria > Moraxellales > Moraxellaceae > Acinetobacter > Acinetobacter sp. YH12241. The sequence goes on from NZ_VPDQ01000002.1 coordinate 149,142, forward strand.
GTTGTTCGCCATTGATATATACCAGCATCTTGGCAACCCTCCATGATTATTGATTAAAGCATCAGACCTATTTGAGGTATTTTACGGCATTGCAGGCCAGAATTAACCAGCCAGCAATCATTAAGGCACCACCAATTGGTGTAATTGCACCTAAACCGCGCGGTAGACCCAGTGCCATGACATAGAGTGAGCCACAGAACAGGAAAATTCCCGCCTGAATCAGGAGAAAACTCCATTTGATTGGCAATTCAGGAATTACTCGGCTGATCACTGCTAGAATAAGTAAGCCAAGAGCATGGTAGAAGAAATAATCTGTGGCCGTTTGCCACCAGCTCAACTGTGCTTCAGTCGCTCGAGTCTTTAAACCATGGGCACCAAATGCGCCGAGCATGACTGCAAGCGCAAGATTCAGTGCTGAAATCGCAATCCACATTTGAATTGACCTTCCCAATAAAGTTTGCGCTTAACCTTAGCATAAAAGCTAAGGCTGAAACACGGCATTAAAAGACAAAAAAAGCCTTCATATATGAAGGCTTTTTCTTAAGATTATTAGTTTATTAATTCAATACATTAGTTTGAAGACATTGCCACTTTGATTTTTTCCATTGCATTCTTTTCAAGCTGACGGATACGTTCGGCGGAAACATTATATTCAGCTGCCAGTTCATGCAAGGTTGACTTTTCATCATCCAGCCAGCGACGCTGCAAGATATTGCGGGAACGGTCATCTAACTGTTCCATCGCTTCATGCAGGGCAGAGGTGCTTTGTTCCTCATAGTCTTCATTTTCAATCAGACGTGCCGGGTCATAACGGTTGTCTTCCAGATATAGTGCTGGAGCAACGTGAGTTGAATTTTCGTCATCATCGTCACCTGATGCTTCAAATGCTGCATCATAAGCCGTCAATCGGCCTTCCATTTCCAACACCTGTTCTGGTGTTACATTCAGGTCATTGGCAATCGACTGAGCTTCTTCAAGCGTTAACTTTTTAGAAGACTTTTTCAGACTACGTAAATTGAAGAACAGTTTACGCTGCGCTTTAGTGGTCGCAATTTTGACAATACGCCAGTTACGAATTACATATTCATGAATTTCAGCTTTGATCCAGTGCACCGCAAATGACACCAGACGTACGCCCATACTCGGGTCAAAACGCTTAATGGCTTTCATCAGGCCAAGGTTGCCTTCCTGAATCAGGTCACCTTGAGGCAGGCCATAACCTGCATAACTACGTGCAATATGTACCACGAAACGCAAATGAGACATGACCAGCATTTTTGCTGCGTCCAGGTCCTGGTCGTAGTAATAGCGTTCAGCCAACTCTTTTTCTTGTTCGGCCGTTAAAATAGGAATTTGATTGACAGTGCTAATATAAGCACCAAGATTGACACCTGGCGCCGATAATGACAGGGGCATCAATTGATTGCGGCTGTCACTCATGTGTTCTCCTTGAAGTGCGGGGGATTTAACCCTTAACTAGGTTTTATCTTAATCCAAACTCTCCTCAAATAATGGATATTTGGGTAGAGAAATGTAAACTTTTATACGAGTATGGAGAGCATCCAGTTTAATTGAAAATTTTTAAGATTCAATCAGGTAGTGATACTCGGTTGCAGAAATCTGTTGAGATTCGCATTTTAACTGATGCATTTGGCAATACCGTGTAACATCAGTTTGACTATGTGGATCTGATGACTTTAACAAGAATGTTTTGCCCTGATCTGCTTTTAATGCACGCTTTAACATCAGGAGCGGCATCGGACAGGGTTTACCCATGGCATCAATAATATGCGCTTGACCGTGGTTATCACTCATTTCCGTTTTATTCATATCGCAAAAAAGGCTATAAATATTAGCAAATAGGATGCCAAAACCCAACTATTTAGCTAAAAAGTTACATGAAATAATATATATAATTTTTCTGATATATATTGTGAAAAAAATAACTAAATCAAAAGGAACAAAGCTAAAAAATATCTATTAATTGTCATAAACCCATGTTAAGCTCGTTGCGTATTTAGGATTTCAGATAAACAAATTGATTGTTTTTCGCCCTATACACAATGGATGTAACCGGGATTTTGTTAATAGTTTTACAGAATGATTACAAGCTTAAAAATAATATTTTCAAACTTGTTTGCTCTGCTGTTTGCAACACCGGGTGGTCCTTTTTTTAGTATCAATGAGGATTAACTTATGACAGCTGCTCGTGAACAAGGCGTAGTTAAATGGTTCAACGACACTAAAGGCTTCGGCTTTATTCAACGCAACGGCGGTGATGACGTATTCGTTCATTTCCGTGCAATCCAAGGCGAAGGCCACCGTTCACTTCGTGACGGCCAACGTGTTGAATTCAGTGTAGTTAAAGGCCAAAAAGGCTTCCAAGCTGAAGAAGTTCAACCATTAGACTAATCTTCGGATTAAGCTAATAAACGCCCCAATATAAATTGGGGCGTTTTTTGTTTATACTATTCCATCTTAGTGATTATCAAATTAGAGCAGCGCTTTATGTCATCTGGTTTTGAAACCTTAAATTTACATCCCCAACTGAAAAAGGCAATTGATGCTTTAGGTTTTACTTCCATGACGCCGATTCAGCAGAAGGTTTTAAAATTCACCTTGGCAGGACATGATGCTATTGGTCGTGCACAAACGGGTACGGGTAAAACAGCCGCATTCCTGATTAGCGTGATTAATGACTTGCTGAATAATCCGGTAAAAGAACAGCGTTATCGTGGTGAACCGCGTGCACTGATTCTGGCACCAACACGTGAACTTGCCCTGCAAATCGAAAGCGACGCGCATGAGCTGACCAAGTTTACTGACCTGAGTGTCGTAACACTTCTAGGTGGTGTAGATTTTGACAAGCAGAAAGCTCAATTGGATAAAGCGCCAGTCGATATCATGGTGGCAACGCCAGGTCGCTTAATTGACTTCGTTGAACAAAAAGAAGTCTGGCTGGATCAGATTGAATTCCTGGTGATTGATGAAGCTGACCGTCTACTGGATATGGGCTTTATTCCATCAGTAAAACGTATCGTGCGTTTCTCGCCACGCAAAGAGCAGCGTCAGACACTGATGTTCTCTGCAACCTTTAGCTATGATGTCTTGAATCTGGCACAGCAATGGTTATTTGAACCGGTGACTGTTGAAATTGAGCCGGAAAAGAAAACCAATGCCGACGTTGAACAACGTGTTTATATGGTCGCGAAGGCAGATAAATACAAACTGCTGCAAGACATTCTGCGTGATGAGCCGATTGAAAAGGTCATGATTTTCGCTAACCGTCGTGATCAGGTACGTAAGCTATATGATCATTTAAAACGTGATGGTTATAAGGTGGTAATGCTGTCAGGTGAAATTGCCCAAGACAAACGCTTAAAAATGTTAGACCAGTTCAAAAATGGTAAACATAACATCATGATTGCGACAGACGTTGCCGGTCGTGGTATTCATGTGGATGGCGTATCTCATGTGATTAACTTCACTTTACCTGAACAGTCCGATGATTACGTACACCGTATTGGTCGTACTGGTCGTGCGGGAACGCGTGGTGTAAGTATCAGTTTCCTGGCGGAAGATGATGCGTTCTATTTGCCAGAGATTGAAAAAGCGATTGGACAAAAATTACCGCTGACCCGTTTGGAAGGCTATTGCTAATCTAAACTGCAAAAAAACCGCTCTTAAAGAGCGGTTTTTTATTACTGCACATGTTGAAGCTTATTTTGCTTCACAGCGGAACGTTAAAACAGTCTGATAATCATCATTCTGGTTCAATCCGGTGTTGGTGCCGGCAATATTGCCTAATACAGTCGCAGCAGCCTGAATCATTTGTCCGGTCTGTTCATCGACTACACCTTTTAGTGCACCATTATAAGAAGTTTTTTCATCCAGAATAATCGCAGTTGCTTTGGAGCCACAGGTTTTGCTGGCGGCATTCACTGCATTATTTTTAGAGGTTAACTGGTTTTTACCTAATCCTGTTACTTCAAACTGATTATTTTCCTTTTGAACCGCCACTGAAGTCGGGTTAGATGCACAGGCAGTTAAAAGTAGAGCTGAAGCTGCTAATCCGCTGATCGCAATTGTTTTTTTCATCATAAAATCTCGCTTGAAAACAGAACTGGGAATATTGAAACACAGTAAAAAGCACAGAATTAGGAGCTGTTGTATAAGTTTGGCAATTTTTGATGTTGCTCTATGAGAGAAAAGTGAATGAAAGAGACCTTTTATTGATTCCATAGAAAATATTGTAATCTTCCTTAAATATTTTCAAGGTAGAGGTATTTGCAAGTTTCTAGAGTATTACTAGTGGAATATGCTAATCTTGACCGTAGTTTTTAAGTTATAGATCTATAAAGCAATGACGGAATCTGTGGTCGACATCGTTCATCAAAATATTCACCAACGTCAATCAATAGGACATTTGCTGGCACCTGCGCCGAATGCAGAACAGTTAGAAATGGCATTTAAAGCTGCTTTGACAGCACCGGATCATCACCGGTTAAAACCTACCACTTTTGTGATCATCCCGGATGCGCAACGTGAAGCATTTGGTGAACTGTTATCGCAAGCACTGATAGATCTGGGTCAAACTGAATCAGCTCAGATTGAACGGGTTAAGAATCATCCTTTTCGTGCACCTTTGCTGGTACTGGCATTAACCCGTTTGCAGGATCATCCGAAAGTGCCACATTTTGAGCAGATTTTGAGTTCAGGTGCCGCTATTCAAAACTTCTTGCTGTCTTTGCAGGCTCAAGGTTTTTCAACTATGTGGCGTAGTGGCGCAGTAGTAGAATCAAAATTTTTCAAGCAGTCGCTCGGCATTGGTAAGGATGATCTGGTTTCTGGCATTATCTATATCGGTACGGCGGCAAAAGCGATTGCACCACGTGCTGAAATCCAGACCCAGAATTATGTAAGTTATTGGAATCAAAACTAAGGCATTTCAAGACACAGGATATTAGAAAACAAGATGTCAGAATTAAATTTTACCGATTTGATTGAACCGGTAGTGGTCAACCAGAATACGGCTTTAAGAATTACAGTTTTAGGCGGTGGTAGTTTTGGTACTGCAATGGCCAATACCGCGGTTCGAAATGGCTGCGATACCATGATCTGGATTCGTGATCCGGAAGTAGCTGAAGATATTAATGCAACACATATCAATAAACGCTATCTACCGGATTTTAAGCTGGAAGAAAATCTGCTTGCTGTGTCCGATCTGGAGAAGGCTGTTCGTGATCGCGATATTATTCTAGTCGCAATTCCAAGCCATTCTTTTCGTGATGTGTTGCAGCAGATCAAGCCTTTTATCACATCTCAAGCCGTGATTTCCCTGACAAAAGGGATTGAGGCCAATACCTTCAGCTTTATGAGTGACATCATTCGTGAAGAACTACCGGAAGTGCCTTATGGTGTGCTGTCTGGTCCAAACCTGGCCAAAGAAATTGTCGCAGGTCAGCCGGCAGGTACGGTGATTGCCAGTGAATCTGAACTGGTACGTTATGCAGTGCAACAGGCACTCCATAGTGCATTATTCCGTGTTTTTGCCAGTGATGATGTACATGGCGTAGAACTGGGCGGTGCGCTGAAAAATATTTATGCGGTCGCGATGGGGATGGCGGCTGCCTATAATGTTGGTGAGAATACCAAGAGTATGATTCTGACCCGTGCTCTAGCGGAAATGAGTCGGTTTGCAGTCAAGCTGGGTGCAAACCCGCTGACTTTCCTTGGGCTTTCAGGTGTAGGTGATCTATTTGCCACTTGTAACAGTCCGCTGAGTCGTAACTATCAGGTTGGTTATGCATTAGGTAAGGGTAAAACCCTAGAGCAGGCGACGACTGAACTGGGTCAAACTGCGGAAGGGATCAACACCATTGTGCAGGTAAAAGCGCGTTCAGAAGAGCTGGATGTGTATATGCCGATTACAACTGCCTTGTATGAAGTGATCTTTGAAGGAGCGCCGCCGCTGACGATCGCTTTATCCTTGATGAAAAATGGTCATCGCAGTGATGTCGAATTTGTCTTGCCACATCATCAAGTCTGATCTATAACACAGGAAGCGCGATGATTATAATGCTGACTGATGACCGTAGCGACCAAATAAATAGGGAAATAAGATGCAACTGACTTTAGTGCGACATGGCGAAGCCGCGCCACCAGTGAATGGGAATGATAGCAAACGTCCCCTAACGGAGCGCGGGCATCAACAGGCGGAACAGACAGCGCAGTATTTAAAGGATATCATCAAACCGGAAGTATTTGTGGTCAGTCCTTTATTGCGTGCACAGGAAACTCTGGCGCATTTACAGCACTATTTTAAAGATGTACCCGTTGTGATCTGTAATACCATCAAGCCTGATGATGATGCTAAAGTTGCAGTTGAATGGTTATCGCAACTGCCGTATGAGTCCATTGCGGTGGTTTGTCATATGAATGTTGTGGCGCATATTGCCTCCATTCTCGTGACTGAGTCTTTTCATCCATTTCATTTATCAGAAGCACGTATTTATGATCAGGCCGTGATTGCACCAGGCTTATCAACACAAGTTAAAAGCTTTATTCCAACAGTATAAAAACCAATTAAAACGGTAGAACACAATCGATGTTGTATTTATGGATGCCGGAAGCCAATGGGGTTTGGCAATGGTCAAAGGGGGAGTTCTGGAACACTGCTGCAACACTTGAGCAGCTGATTCAGGATATTCAGGCCTATCATGGTGAAGAGGCGACGGTCTTTTTTCCCAGTCGTCATGTGCAAATTTTGCAGCAGACTTTGCCAAAGAGCCAATATAAAAAAATGGGCAATGATGGCATTAAATATCTGTTAGAAGAATATGTAGTACTGCCTGTCGATACCATGAAAGTGCTGCATCATTTTCAGCAGCCTGACCAGATCAGTATTCTGGGGATTGCAAATTCTACAGTTGAAACTTTGCAGCATGCCCTGAATTTGATTCCTGTTAAACTCGCTGCATTATTGCCAGACTTTCTGGTTTTGCCAGTGCCTGAACATGCGCAGCAGCGCGTTATTGCACAAATTGGTGGGCATTTGCTGGTACGTGAAGCTGAATATATCGGCCAGTCAGTGGATGATCTGAGCCTTTATCTGGATTTTCAGTCTAAAGATCTGGAATATCAGGTCAGCAATCTCAGCCCTGAACAAATGAGCAGTTTAGAAGCGGTAGCAACACGTGAACAATTAAACTCGTTCCAATATACGTTGCCAATGCTAAAAAAACCGAAACAGCATCCATTTAATATCCTGCCAAAGGGTAAATCGGATCATACTGTTTCCGGTTACTGGAAAGCCTGTGCGGCGGTTTTTCTTGGGATTTTAGTACTACAGTTTACTTATGATGCGGTGCGCTGGTATCAATATAAAAAAGTCGCCAATACCACTGCGATGCAGGCGATTGACCAGTTTAAATATTGGTTCGGACAAAATTATCCGGTCACTGAGCAGAATATTAAAAGTCAGTTTGAAGCCCAGCTTCGTCAAAGTCAGACTGCGGATACTCAGGCTTTGCAGCTCATTAGCCGAGTCGGGCCGGTGTTGATGCAAAACCAGATTGTGGCACAGCGTGTCAATTATGATCCGTCTGGATTGAGTCTGCAGTTACAGTCCAATTCATCTGAAAGTTTAAATACTTTGACCAAGCAACTGGGGCAGCAGGGCTTTAAAGTAGAATTGGGGAATATACAGGCGAATGGAACAGGCGCCGTAGGACTGGTGAAAATACAATAATGAAAGCTATTGAAACCTTACAGAACCGCATGGATCTGCAAATTGAAAAACTGACCGATTATCTGGATCGTTTGTCAGCACGTGAACGCATTCTGGTAATCTTTACCACAATCTTTGTGCTGGTGACCGCTGTTGCGAGTGCACTCTGGGCAATGCATCAGGCAGCAGATACCCAGCAGAAACGTTTAAATGATCTAAAAGATACGCTGGTCTGGATGCAAAGCAATGCTGTTACTATGAAGCCGGCAGGAGACTTGCAATTAGATGCAGCAGAAAAAGTGCAGCGTATTGCTCAGCAACAAGGGCTGTCGGTCGCATCACAGCAAATGGATGGAAAAATTCAGTTGATGCTGTCTCATGAAAATTATTCTGTGCTGGCCAACTTCCTGACACAGTTGGCACAAATGGGGCTAAGTATCGAGAAAATGGAACTAAATAATGAAGCAGGGCAGATTAAATTAACAGCGACTGTGCAATAACTGGTAAAAATAAAGATTTGCAAAGCATGGTTTTTTTGTCAGCCTATGCCTATAATATGCCGACTTAAAAAGCAGTAGACTTTTCTAGATATGTTGTATTCTCTAGCCCGCCCTTTGTTGTTTTCTTTAGCACCAGAGCGTGCACATGAGCTGACACTATCACTATTAAAATCATCCCATAAAATGGGCATGATGCGTCAAAATGTTGCTGTGAAACCTGTGACCTGTATGGGAATCGAATTTCCTAATCCGGTCGGTCTTGCAGCAGGGTTAGATAAAAATGGTGCCTATATTGATGCCTTGGCCAGTCAAGGCTTTGGTTTTATTGAAATTGGTACCATTACTCCACGCCCGCAACCTGGTAATCCTCATCCACGTTTATTCCGTCTTCCGAAAGCCAAAGCGATTATTAACCGTATGGGTTTTAATAATGATGGTGTGGACAAACTGATTGAAAACGTTAAAGCTGCAAAATTTAAAGGTGTACTGGGAATCAATATCGGTAAAAATGCTGATACTCCGGTAGAAAAAGCAGTAGATGATTACCTTATTTGTTTAGAAAAAGTCTATAATTATGCTTCCTATATCACCGTTAATATTTCTTCTCCAAATACCAAGAACCTGCGCAGTTTACAAAGTGGCGATGCACTGACTGAATTGCTGGAAACGCTGAAGAATCGTCAGCTGGAACTGGCTCAGGAACATCAGCATTACGTTCCTCTGGTATTAAAAGTTGCACCGGATCTTGAAGCTGAAGATATTGCCTTTATTGCCAAGCAGTTATTGCAATACAAGATTGATGGTCTGATCGTGACCAATACCACATTGTCACGTGAAGGTGTGGAAGGTCTGGAGCATGCAGAAGAAGCGGGCGGTTTATCAGGCGCGCCAGTCTTTGAGAAAAGCACGGCATGTCTGGCTGCATTTGCAGAGGAATTAAAGGGACAAATTCCATTGATTGGTGTGGGTGGTATTCTTTCAGGTGCGGATGCGCTGGCCAAGAAAAAAGCTGGTGCAAGCCTTGTACAAGTCTATAGTGGCCTCATATATACTGGGCCGGAACTGGTTAAAGACTGTGTAGCCGCGCTTTAAATCCTATGAATGCCATTGATATCTTTCTACTGATTATCTTGCTCATTGGAGGGCTCAACGGTTTGCGCCAAGGATTTATTAAAGCCTTTGCGAACTTAGTGGGATGGATTTTTGCCTTGATTATTGCGGCGAAATATTCAACACTACTTGCGCCCTCAATGGTTGCTCTCAGTACAGATCCAGTGGTACAGAAGATTGCAGCCTTTGCCTTTATCGTTCTGATGATTGTGGTACTCACCTGGATTGTCACCTTTCTGCTCAACCGCATTTTAAAAACCCTGAAACTTGGTCCGCTGAATCGTCTTGCGGGGGGTGTTTTCGGCAGCCTGAAAGGTTTGCTGATTGTCCTGATTACCATGCAGGGGATTGGCCCTTGGGTGGAAAGTTCGCCGCACTGGAAGCAGTCCAAATTTATACAGGTCTTATTGCCATATGCGCCTTGGGCAACAGAGCTCTCCAAAGAAGCTGCAAATGGCGCCCTGCAACATATCAAGTCTGAAGGGGCACAGAAACCTTCAGATTCCTCATCTGAACCGGCATCCAAGGCCAAGAGTTCAGATGCGTCAACGAATAATCCTTTTTATTAATCCTAGCTTGTCTGCGAGGTTGCTATGTGTGGAGTAGTTGGTATAGCTGGTAAATCACCTGTTAACCAAATGTTGTTTGATGCATTAACGATGTTACAACATCGTGGACAAGATGCAGCTGGGATTGTGACTTGTCAGGAAGGCCGCCTGTTCCTGCGTAAAGATGTCGGTATGGTCCGTGATGTATTCCATACCCGTCATATGCGTGCTTTACAGGGTAATTATGGTATTGGTCATGTGCGTTACCCAACGGCGGGTACTTCAAGCAGTGCCGAAGCGCAACCATTCTACGTAAACTCACCTTATGGGATTACACTGGCGCATAATGGTAACCTGACCAATGCTGAAGAAATTCATGATGACCTGTTCAAAACTGACCTGCGTCACATGAATACTGATTCAGATTCAGAAGTGCTACTAAACGTACTGGCGCACGAATTACAAAAACGTGGCAAGCTGGTACCAACATCTGAAGATATTTTCCAGGCTGTGACGCGTGTACATGAACGTTGCAAAGGTGGTTATGCTGTTGTTGCGATGATTACTGGTCAAGGTCTGGTAGGCTTCCGTGATCCAAACGGTATCCGTCCATTAATTTATGGTTCGCGCGAAACAGAAAATGGTATGGAATATATCATTGCTTCTGAATCTGTAGCGATTACGGCACTAGGCTTCAAAGTTGAACGCGATATCGAACCGGGTGAAGCGGTTTTCATTGATTCTGACGGTAATTTCTTTACCCAGCAATGTGCAGCAAATCCAGAATACCGTCCATGTATTTTTGAATATGTGTACTTTGCCCGTCCAGATGCAACCATTGATGGGATCTCTGTGTATAAAGCCCGTCTGAAAATGGGTGAGAAGCTGGCACAAAAAATTCTGCGCGAGTGGGGCGATGAGCACGACATCGACGTGGTGATTCCAATTCCGGATACTTCACGTACTTCTGCACTTGAACTGGCTAATATGCTAGGCGTGAAATTCCGTGAAGGTTTCATGAAAAACCGTTATATCGGCCGTACCTTCATCATGCCAGGTCAGCAACTGCGTAAAAAATCAGTACGTCAAAAACTGAACCCGGTTGAGCTCGAGTTCCAGGGCAAAAACGTTCTACTGGTCGATGACTCGATTGTGCGTGGCACGACTTGTAATGAAATTATTCAGATGGCACGTGATGCGGGTGCGAAAAAAGTATTCTTCGCTTCTGCGGCACCTATGGTGAAATATCCAAACGTATACGGTATTGATATGCCGGCGAAATCTGAACTAATCGCTTCTGAACGTAGTGTAGAAGAAATCCGTGAAATTATTGGTGCTGACCGTCTGATTTTCCAGGATCTGGAAGACCTGAAAGATGCAGTACGTACCAAAAAAGTTCCTCATTTGCGTGAATTTGACTGTTCTGTATTTGATGGTGTGTATGTCGCAGGTGGAATCAATGCTGAATACCTCGATCAATTAGAGCAAAAACGCAGTGATGGCGCCAAAAAAGGCGACAATTTTATTGATGTGAATATTGATGCAGCATCAGTTGATCTGACCGGTGTACGGGAAGTCTAAGCAATTAAAATCATGATGAAAAAGCGGGAATTTCCCGCTTTTTTGTTTTATGATGAGCCCAAGGAAAGACCAGATCAGTTAGGGTGGTAGATTGAAAAGCGTAGGATATGCTTTGGTCAAAAACAAGAATATGCTATTGCTAGCCAGCTTTTGTCTGATTGCGATACTATTAACAGTTCTGATTATCAATACAGTGGTTGGCCTGTTTGTTTTCTATGCTGATCCTGGCCAGTCCATATGGTGGCATGTTCTTAGTCCTTATCTGGTTGCGCTAGTTTTATTTTTGATGATTATTTCGGTCATCTATGAGTTTTATACATTCCGTGCCGGCGGCTATTCTTTAGCCCAGCAAATGGGCGCGCGTCGACTGAACCAGATGGAAAGTATTCCGGAAGAAAGTGCTGCACTACGGATCAATACTCAACTGGCAGATACGTTCCTGATTGAACCGCCAGCTATGTATGTCCTGCCGAATGAAGTGGGGGTCAATGCATTAACAGCGGGTTTTAGTCCACGTGATACTGCTATTATTCTGACTTGGGGTGCATTACAGACTCTAGATGAAATTGAACTTTATGGCTTGCTTAGCCATGAATTTAACAAGATTCTATCTGGTGAAACAGCTGAAAATACCCGCCTGAAAATTCTATATAGCAGTCTGACCACTTTTAGCCAATGGGGCAGCAAGATTGCGAAGTTGGGGTTTTATCGAAATGATGTACCTCGCGAAAACAAGTTTGAAACCTTCTATGTCTCAATCGGAGCAGTCATCTGGTTGATTGGCAGCTTGGGTATTTTGATCACGCGTTTTATTAAATATATTTCATTGGGCGGACGTACCTATAAAAATGATCAGAAAACCCGACGCCTGATTCAGAATGATGCCAATATTCAGACTTTATTGCGCATTCATGTGCATCATTCAGGTTCACAGATTTATAGTGAATATGCCGAATCCATTTCGCATATGTGTTTTGCCAATTCTTTAAGTCCACAGAACTGGTTGAATATTCATCCGAATATTAATCAGCGTATTTATGAATTAAATCCTGCTTTGATTCAGGATTTGCAGCTCGAAAATCTGAAGAAATTAAAAAACCAGCCTTTGTTTAGTTTGTTTCGTTCACTCGAAGATGTCGTGCCTGAAAGCACAGCAGTCTGGGAATCCCCACAGCCTTTGCCTTTGTTGCGTTTGTCTCCGATCAGTTTTGCGATCAAAGATGCCATCAAGCCATTGAATCCTGAACTACGTGCCAATATGCCGCGTCCAGAGCTGATTGAACGTGCTTTGCAAACTTCGACGGGTTCACGTGAGGTGATGGTCGCAATTTTGATGATCCGGCAATATCGTGAATTTATTCCGACCGAGGCAGAAGTCAGTCGTGCGATTATTGATTCATTATTAAATCTGGATGGACGGGTACATATCTCGATTTTCCAGCAAGCCTGTAAAAATATTGGTGGAATGCCAACCACGGTGGCACGGCAGTTTTTAATGAAGCTGGCAAGGATTATTCAGGAAGATGGTGAAATCGGTTTGCTGGATGCCTTATTGCTAGAGCGGGTGAAGTATGAACTGAATTTGCTGCCGATGCATACGCCAACGTCTTTAGATGAGGTCAAACCACAGATTGTACGTCTGATTGATGCCTTGCTGCATGTGCAGCAGATTAATAGCGATAATCAGCTGGAGGTTCGGGAAAAGATTTTAAATCGTATTCTTAGCCCGCGAGAACTTGAGCTGTATAGTGAAATCTCAGATGAGCCGATTGATTTGGCCGAGATTTTAAATGATATTGCCGGATTGTTATTACGTGATCGTCTGAGCATGTTAGGAATTGCAGAAGTTTGCCTCTGGAGAGACCGGATCATGACTCAGGATGAGCTGGATGTGATGGAGCTTTTATACTGGCGCTTGGGCTTTGAATCCAATGAAATTACCCAGCAAATGCTTAAGAAAAACAGCTTGATGATTATCTAGTATTTTTAAATTAATAAGATGTATTTAAGTCCAGTCTTTCCAGAACTGATCTATAAACAAACTTGCAGTAGAAAAAAAGTAATCTTATAAACTGATTTCTATTTTGAGTTAAAATGACTCAAGATAGAGAGTGAAAAGCTGGAAATAGTTCGGCAAAGAAAAGCGAATCCCGTTAAAATGTTCAATCTGAAATAGGTGATGAAGAAAAGATGATTGGGCATCAGCGTGACATACTGGCAACATTAGGAATCGATATCTGGATTCCCAAGGGCGACGTATGTCAGCAGCATCAGGTTTCGATCTGGCGTGATCAGGCCCCAGCAGAATTACATAGCGAAATCATCCTGCCACAACCGACTCAGATTGCTCCGGTAGAAAAAGCTCCTTTAATTGCGCCTGAGCCTGTTACAGTTGAAGCAAAAGCTGAAGTTAAAAGTGAAGTACCAGTAATTGTTGCATCAATTCAGGAACAGCGGGAAATTCTGCATATTCCGCCATTCAACTTGCAGGCTTTAAGCTTGGAACATTGCACGATTGTCATCGATGCCACAGAAATGACCGAGCAAACCCAGCATTTATGGAGCAATATCCAGCGTGCTCTGCAAAGTGAATTTTATGAACTGAACTGGCCCTTTCCTTGGGTGAATCTGCAAGATGGCCGGGGTGTTGAATCTTATATTCAGGGTTTTCTGGACATGATGAGCCTGGAAAAAAATATCATTTCCCTTGGCTCTATTCCGCATGTGACACATAATAAAATGATTCAACTGGCATCTTTACAGGAAATGCTGGATCAGCCCATACTTAAAAAACGCTTATGGCAGTTTATGCAAAACAGGCCAGAGAACTCAGAATAATATTGATGTGGAATAGGGACATATGAAACAAAAAGTGATTGTATTTAGCCAGATCGATCAGGATGTCCAGAAAAAACTCGAACAAAATTTTAATGTAGTAACTTTACAGCCGAAACTGGGCAATGTACATGAACAGTTGCTGGAACATGTGCGCGATGCCGATGGCATGATTGGGGCAGGCCGACTGCTCAATCGCGATAATCTGGCACCAGCAACCCGACTTAAAATCATTTCTAGTGTCAGTGTAGGGTATGACAACTATGAAGTTGATTATCTGAATGAAAAAAATATCTATCTGACCAATACTCCACATGTCTTGACTGAAACCACGGCAGATCTGGGATTCACACTGTTAATGGCAGCTGCACGCAAAGTGGCTTATCTGGATCACTGGACCAAACAGGGACAATGGCACCGCACGACACGTGAAGCACAGTTTGGTATGGATATTTTCGGAAAAACGCTGGGGATAATCGGGCTAGGGCATATTGGGGCAGCAGTTGCACGCCGTGGATTTTACGGTTTCAATATGAATATCTTGTACCATAATCGCCATGAAAAACCGGAATTGGCTCAAGGGCTCAGTGCACAGTATTGTTCTCTGAATGAGCTTTTGCAGCGCTCAGATTTCGTGGTGGTTACCGTGGATTTAAATGCTGAGTCAAAAGCACTGATTGGAGCAGAACAACTGGCACAGATGCAGCCACATGCGGTGCTGGTAAATATCTCCCGTGGGCCTGTGATTGATGAGCAGGCTTTGATCGAAGCCTTAAAAGCCAACCAAATCTTTGCTGCGGGTCTGGATGTCTATGAGAAAGAGCCTTTAAAAGAATCAGAATTATTTGAGCTGGATAATGTCATTACCTTGCCCCATGTCGGTTCGGCCACAGTGGCGACGCGTCGAAAAATGGCTGAGCTGGCTTATCAGAATCTGGTCGATGCACTTGAAGGGCGGGTGCCACGCTATGTGGTGAATCCTCAAGTAATTGGTTCATCTAAGTAATATTAAATAACATTTTCCTGCATCTATGCTCATTTTTCGATGCTATATTCGAGACAGGTTGAAACTGAATTTTAGAGATTTTTCATTGAAACGTTTGGTATTGGCGTGCGGGTTAGGTCTGTGTGCAACGGCAGGACATAGTGATAATAATTATTTTAATCAGCCTGCTGCACAATTTTCTGTACCGGATATTGGTGCGGGCGTCGGATTGATCGATCAGCAAAAAGAACAAATGATCGGCGAAAAGGTCTATCGTCAAGTCCAGAAACAAATGCCTGTGATTCAGAATCCATGGCTTGAAGATCAGTTGCTTTCTGTATTTTCCCACATTCTCAGTCAGACTAAATTACAGCAACCGATTGGTTTAATGCTAATCAATGATCCGCAAATTAATGCTTTTGCAGTACCCGGCGGATTATTTGCTTTAAATGCTGGCCTGATTAATTCTGCCCGAAATACGGATGAAGTGGCAGGGGTGATGGCACATGAAATTGCACATGTCACACAACGTCATTACAGTCGTTCGCAAGAAACCTTTAAAGGACAAGGACTGTTGGCCCTAGCAGGGATTCTGGTGGGTGCATTAGTCGCTTCACAGGCAGATGGTGATGCCGGTGCAGCAGTGATGATGGGTTCTCAGGCAGCACTACTGGATCAGCAATTGACTTATAGCCGTAATCAGGAACGTGAGGCGGACCGGATCGGGATGCAATATATGTATGCTGCCGGCTATAGTCCGCACAGTATGGCGGATTTCTTTGAAGTGATGCATCGTTCCACTAGCCGTTTAAGCTTTATGCCAGATTTCTGGCTGACGCATCCTTTAACTACTGAGCGTATGAGTGAAGCGCGTTTGCGCGCCAATCAGTTGCCTGCGGTTAAGCGTAATTTAAATGATCAGGATTTTGAAATCATTAAATGGTATACGCGGGTGCTATCACGTCAGACCACTGAACAACAGCTCAACTTAATGGTGCAACGTAATGATTTTCCTGGCCAGCTGGCTTTAACGGCTTATCAGCTTCAGCAGGGAGACTTTCAGGCGGCACAAGTCGCACTGGATCAAGCCAAAAAGCACAATAACATGCATCCTTTGCAGGTGTTATTTCAAACTGATATTTATCTGGGACAAAATCAGCTGGATAATGCGCTAAAAAGCATTAGTTCAGCCGCACGGATCATGCCGGAAAACCGTGCTTTAAATTATAAATATGCTGAAACCCTGATTCGTGCTAAACAGCCTGATCAGGCCAGAACGATTGTGCAGCGCTTTTTAAATAGCAATACCCGTGATGTTAGTGGCTGGAGATTAATGCAACTGGCAGCGAATGCAGCACCTGATTCATCAATAAAAGCCGCCAACGTCTTGCGTTATCGGGCTGAAGTAGAGTACTGGTCAGGCTATGAAGAAACTGCGATTAAGTCCTTAATACATGCTCAACGCATCAGCAAAGGCAATCAGTCTTTATCGGCAACGATTGGCCAGCGTTTAAAACAGATGCAGCAAACGCGACAGTTTAAAATTTAAGTCTATTTTTCTAATGATTTTTAGCTTCAGTAGATATAGCCGAAGTTCACTAAATCACGCTACAATCCGGACAAAGCTAAGTTGTCTATTTTAATTATTTTATGAAAAAAATATTCTTGGGTTTATGGATATTGGGGTGTGGCGGAAATTTATTGGCGGCTAGTGCGGCAGAATACGTGCAGTCCGTTGAGCAGATTAATGCTGATTATCAAAAAGAATCACGTCAGTTTTTAAAAGGTTTAAATCCGCAGCAGCAAGGTTTTAGCGCATCACAGAATCAGCAGTTTTGTGCGATTGTGCATCGTTATGTGGATCGTTTGTATAAGGCGGCAGACCAGAACCGGGCTTATCTAGATCGTCAGTATCAAAATTTAGGCAAGCAGGATGTCATACTGCAGGTAAAATCTTCAAAAGAGATGCAGTTGCTGAAACGTTATAATGTGGACTGTAATTTACAGTAAGAATAAATAAGGAAATGCTGAGAACTGTCCGGAATGGAGGCAGTTCAACGCAGATTTAGATTTGAAATATAATGGGGGAATTAAGCAAGTTTTGCTTTAATTTTTGCTGAAACTTGTGCAGGATCGGCGCGCCCGGCTATGAGCGGACGCAGAGAATTCATCACCTTACCCATATCTTTCATGCTAGTAGCTTGTTGCGCTTCAATTATTTGCGCAATCAGGGAATCAAGTTCTTCCTCAGTCATAGCTTCTGGTAGAAATTGAGAGAGAACCTCAACTTCGGCTTGTTCCTTACTAGCTAAATCATCTCGACCAGCGCCTTCAAAGGCTTTGATCGATTCTTTACGTTGTTTAATTTGCTTTTCAATGACCGCAAGAACTTGAGCATCGTCAAGTTCTTTACGCTCATCGACTTCGATTTGCTTAATTGCTGCTTGCAGACTACGAATGACCGTCAACTTTGACATATCTTTGGCACGCATGGTGGCTTTCAATACGTCAGTAATCTGGTTTTTTAAAGTAGTCATTATTTATTCCAAGCAGTCAATCACAAATTAATCTTAGTAAAGGCGAGTAGTACGTACTGATTCACGCGCCAATTTCTTTTGGTAGCGTTTAACAGCAGCAGCTTTTTTACGTTTACGTTCTTGAGTTGGTTTTTCGTAGAATTCACGTTTACGAACGTCAGCAAGAACACCCGCTTTTTCGCATGAACGTTTGAAACGACGGATAGCTACGTCTACTGGTTCGCCTTCTTTCAATTTAACTTGTGGCATGAAGAATCCTCATTAAGTTATGGATAAGATCAGGGCCGAATTGCCCTCGATCACAAGTGAAGGTCAGTATTTTACTCATTTACATCTCATATCACAAGTCTATAATAGTTGCTGCAATAGATTTGATACAGGTTATAGGCAGTTTAATGATCGTTTTAGGCTTGGAAACGTCGTGTGATGAAACAGGACTTGCGCTGTATGACAGCGAGTTGGGTTTGCGCGGACAGGTGCTGTACAGCCAGATTAAACTGCATGCTGAATATGGCGGCGTCGTACCAGAACTGGCTTCGCGCGACCATGTGCGTAAACTCATTCCCTTATTGAATGAACTGCTTGAACAAAGTGGCATAAAAAAAACTGAAATTGATGCGGTGGCCTATACCCGTGGTCCGGGCCTGATGGGCGCGTTAATGACTGGCGCACTGTTTGGTCGGACTTTGGCCTTTGCCTTAAATAAACCGGCAATTGGTGTGCACCATATGGAAGGTCATATGCTGGCACCATTACTTTCTAAAACGCCACCGGAATTTCCATTTGTGGCATTACTGGTGTCTGGTGGTCACTCACAGCTCATGGCCGCTTATGGTATTGGACAATATGAATTACTCGGTGAATCGATTGATGATGCGGCGGGTGAAGCATTTGATAAAGTTGCGAAAATGATGGGTCTGCCATATCCGGGCGGCCCGAATATTTCCAGACTAGCTGAGCAGGGCGACCCGAACGCCTTTGCTTTCCCACGTCCAATGCTGCATCAAGGTTTGGAGTTTTCATTCAGTGGTTTAAAAACTGCAGTTTCTGTTCAAATGAAGAAACTCGGTGAAGAAAGACGTGATGCAGATATCGCTGCGAGCTTCCAGGAAGCCATTGTCGATACACTTGTTAAAAAATCAGTGAAGGCATTGAAACAGACTGGCTTAAAACGTCTGGTGATTGCTGGTGGTGTAAGTGCCAACAAGCGTTTACGTGAACGCCTGGAAGCAGACTTGGCGAAAATCAAAGCCACCGTGTACTATGCAGAACCTGCGCTGTGTACCGATAATGGTGCGATGATTGCCTTTGCGGGTTATCAACGTCTAAAAGCCGGACAGCAAGATGGTTTGGCTGTGACCACAACTCCACGTTGGCCAATGACAGAATTGACGAATCCGGCAGAAGCTTGATTTAAAGATTCAGGATGAAGAAAAGGGGCCTTAAGCCTCTTTTTTTATTAGATTGCTTTTGTGGAGTAGAAATATTCAACAAATAATATTAATAAATTAATTATTTTAACTCTACCACAGTAAGTATTTTCTTATTGATACCGTAAAATAGTTTAATAATATAGAAATCCCACTCTATTATATGCGGAATGATGCAGAGACTATTTCGGATGGATAATATCAGTTTTAAAGGTTTTCAGGATGCGGGACAGGCAGTTTTAAAATATCTGCATCAGCATTTTGGCTTTAATTTATGGATGATCACCCGGGTAGAAGACAATGACTGGATTGTGCTGCAAAGCGAAGATCATGGCTATGCTGTCCAGCCAGGTCAGGTATTTGAATGGGCCAATTCTTTCTGCTGTCATATGGTCACAGGCAAAGGACCAAGAATCGCGCCTCGCTCTGAAGAAATTCCTTTATATGCGACTGCGCCAATTAACCAGCATTTCTGCATCAAATCCTATATTGGTCAACCACTATTTAAAGAAGATGGCAGTCTATTTGGAACATTATGTGCGGTTGATCCTGAAGCCAAGTCAGATGCCATCATTCAGGATCTGGCCATGGTCGAGTTATTTAGCAAGCTTTTGAGCTCCATCTTACAAGCTGAATTGCGTCAGAATGAGCAAATTCGTCAGCAAGAACTGCTACAGCAACAAGCCAGTAAAGATGAATTGACTGGGTTATACAACCGTCGTGCCTGGGAGAAACTGCTACAGGCAGAAGAAGAACGTTGTAAACAGTACGGTCATCCTGCTGCGATCTTATTTATAGACTTGAATGACCTGAAAAAAGTGAATGATAGTCTGGGGCACAAGGAAGGGGATCAATTAATTCAGCATACAGCACAAGTCCTTCAAGAAAATGTACGTA
This sequence comes from Acinetobacter sp. YH12241, assembly GCF_013417535.1. Lineage (NCBI taxonomy): Bacteria > Pseudomonadati > Pseudomonadota > Gammaproteobacteria > Moraxellales > Moraxellaceae > Acinetobacter > Acinetobacter sp. YH12241. The sequence goes on from NZ_VPDQ01000002.1 coordinate 169,294, forward strand.
GCAATGATATTGTGGCGCGTATCGGTGGTGATGAATTCGTAATCCTGAGCATAGAAAATGACAAAACGGGAACTGAGCGTTTGCTCGATCGTTTAATTGAAGCCTTTGCCGAAGCAAAAATTGAAGCCGCATTTGGTATGGCGATGCGTCATCCAACGACTGGCTTAGTTGAGGCTCAGTGGCAAGCAGACAAAAATATGTTTGAGTACAAGCGCTGGAAAAAGTCTGTTTAAATATTTTTGATTTTTAATATTTTTAAGGAGGTGTCTGAGAATATTCAGCTATGAGCTGCCAAATTTTAAGCCCACAATAAATAGAAGTAATTAATTTCCTTTTATTCTTATTTTTTTAGGTTTTATTCAAAATTTAATTGTTTAGACATAACAACCATTCAAAAGATAATTTTTCGACTTTTTAACCCATTAGTTACAAATTTCATAAGTATTGTTGCAAAGAAAATATGCGTTATCTAGGTTGATTTCTAAGAGTTAGTTATGAGAGCTAACAAGACCTAGCTCTAGAAGTAATATCTTATTTTCTTATGATCATTGTTGTATGAAATATACATTAAAATTACAGAGTTAATCCCTGATTTATTAAAAGAAAGATAGTGCTCGATCAGAGTGTAAGAAATACTGTCCAGAAAAAATATGATCGACAGTTATTGGGTTTGTATTGTGTGATTTTAATACGCCCATCTTTCATTCTCATTGAATAAAAATGCAAAGAAATTCTAGGGAATAAAATTTTATGAAAAAGCAGATATCATTCTTTGGGCTGGTTTTGGTTTCAGGCTTGCTTACAGCATGTGGTGGCAGTGGAGGTAGTTCAGATAATCCTACAGTGACCACACCGCCAAATGTTCCAGAGGAGAGTATTTCTCCTGAACTTTCAGAAGAATTTATTCCTTTTGAGGATCGCGATATCATCGATAAAATCCGCGATAAAATTAACAATAGCACCAGTAATGATACGGACTATAACGTTGCGTTAGGTCATATGATTGGTGAGGTGTTTGCGGATTATCCTTATGGACGCACGGGCCGTATTATCAAGATTTATAATCTGGGTGTGAATAGCATCAAGTATCCAAATCTGATCTGTTCGGAGGTGAATACCAATGGTGCGGTGAAAACCTTTAAATTAAAAACAGATAAAAATAACTGTATTGTTCTGGATAAAACCTATCGCAAAGATTCAACCATTACCCAGACAGTCAATGGTGATACTACGACCTTGACCTTTAGCAATGTACGTTATGGTTCCAATGTTGATTTTAATCTAAAAGATGACTATCTGATTTCAGGTACGATTGTTCATACCAAAAGCAAAAACAATCTAGGTGCATTGGAAAGCTATAAAATTGACCGTCTGGAATTTCAGCGAGTAGCAGAAGACAAGAATGCAGGCAAATCTGGCGCTGAGTATGATGAGCTGAGCAAGGAATATCTGCTGGTGCGTAATTACAACTATAGCCTTGTAGATGACTATGGTAGTGGCAGTAATGGTATTCGTACCTTAACCAGCAGCGGCAGCATTATTGGTCAACCCAATCTGGCGGATTACCGTTATGGTTTTGATTTTAATACGACTACACCGTTCAAGATGGACGAAACGGTGTTGAATAATTATAAGCATCTGCCGAAAGAGGGTGTGCTTGAAATTACTGACAGTTATGATCAGGTGATTGAGGTCAAACAGAATCAGCCTGAATCCTTAAAAGCAACTGTCTATTTCAATGGCAGTGAGCTGGATGATCTGTTGTGGTCTACGATTATTGGCAATAAAAAATAAGAACTAACCTTATAAAAAAAGCTCCATCAAGGAGCTTTTTTATTTGGGGAAGAATTTACAGAGAATTCAACTGCTGCGAACCAATCCAGTGTTTAGAGAACTGATAGGCTGCGCGACCTGAGCGTTGACCACGCGCCTGACACCAGCGTAGTGCCTCAGCACGCGCTTCATCTGTCCAAGGCATCTCGGCTTTAGCCAAATAATGTTCAACAATTTCTAAATATAAATTTTGATCCATTGGGTAAAAAGACAGCCACATCCCAAAGCGGTCAGAAAGAGATATTTTTTCTTCAATCGCTTCTTGTGGATGGAGCTCAGTATATTGAGGCACATCCACTTTGGTTACTGGCGTATTTTCATGCATGAATTCCGGTAATAAATGACGACGGTTACTGGTCGCATAAATCACAAAATTACTTGAACCGGACTGTAATGAACCATCTAGCACACTTTTCAGACTGCGATAGTTTTCATCTTCCGCATTGAAGGCCAGGTCATCACAATAGACGATAAACTTTTCCGGACGACCGGCGATCAGTTGCTGAATTTGTGGAAGATCTGACAAATCATCGCGTTCAATTTCGATCAGGCGTAGACCCTGATCTGCATATTCAGTCAACAAGGCACGCACAATCGAAGATTTGCCTGTACCGCGAGAGCCAGTCAGTAAGACATCATTGGCAGGTAATCCTTTTAGAAACTGCAAAGTATTCTGAATGACTTTTTCTTTTTGTCGCTCAATACCTTTTAAATCTGCCAGTTCAATCTGTTTGAGCTGGTGAATGGGTTTGAGTTCTCCAGCCTGCCATTTATAGGCATAAGCAGAAAAATCAGGACTTTGTTTTAATTCAGGCAGACTTTGCTGGAGCTGGAGAAGAACAGTGGAAAGAGCATTTAAGATATTGTCAGGTAAATCAATTTTCGCCATGATTTGAGCAGTACTTTTACAATTATGGCTAGAATACTATCACTGTAAAATTCACAGTCAAAGTCTGGAAAGTGTGATAATTTGCTTAAAGTGGTGAATTTTCGTTATTGTAGTACAAAGAAAATAGATGCCTGTTTTTTGTTCATGGCTGCAGGATGTCTGAAAATTACAATATAGGGAAGAGGGCAGATGCTGTTTAAAGATTTTACTCAGGATATCAATCCACATCAGGCCTATCGTATCAAAAAGCTGAAGCAGCAATTGCAGCAGGCTGAAACTTACGAAGAATGGAAATATATTGCCTTAAAGATCGATGAAGAATCTGGGGCACAAGAATGGAAACTGGATAATAGTTCACCGTATTTTGATGCTGAAGTGATTGCGCATCGACTGGGGAAATTAAAACGTTACCGTCAGCAGAAACGCACTCGTGACCTGATGTATATCCTGCGTGAAGGGCTGAGTTATGATATTGCCAATATCGCCCATCCTTTATTGTTTACCGTCACTTATGTCGGTACTAAAAAAATTATTGAGGATTATGTAGAAGAAGTCAGTCTGGGCCTGGCTTATATTGCTTCTGCACAATGTACCTGTCTGACTCTTGAAGAGAAAATTGAATATTTTGAGCACTGCCAACGTGCTTATGGTCAGCCAGCCTTAATGTTCTCGGGCGGTGCCACACTCGGTTTATTTCATACCGGTGTATGTAAGGCGCTAATGGAACAGGATTTGTTACCTCGAGTGATGTCGGGTTCCAGTGCTGGTGCAATTATGACCGCAATGTTGGGCGTTTCCAAACCTGCGCAGTATGTAGATATTTTAAAAGGCCATAACTTTTTCCATGAAGCTTTTCATTTCCGTACCATGAGTGAATTAATGAAGGGTAATGGTGGTCTGGCGGATGTCAAATACCTGAAAAAATTCCTGATTGAAAACCTGGGAGATATGACCTTTGAAGAAGCACTAAAAACTTCCGGTCTACATATCAATATTGCAGTCGCACCTTATGATGCTGCGCAGGATGCCCGGATCATGAATGCCTATACCTCTCCAGATGTACTGGTCTGGAGTGCGGTGCTGGCATCTTGTGCCGTGCCGATTCTGTTCCCGCCGGTACGTCTCACCAGTAAACGTCATGATGGGCAATATACGCCTTATATGGGCGCAACGCGCTGGGTAGATGGCAGTGTCCGTAGTGATTTCCCGCAGGAGAAAATGGCGCGGCTGTACAATATCAATTACACCATTGCCAGTCAGGCCAATCCGCACATTGTGCCTTTTATGCAGGATGATATTTCACGCTTCCGTAAAGGAACTTTAAGCTGGCCGAAACGCATTGTACGCCGTCAGAGTGTGGTATTTACCAAAGGAATCATGGATTTTGCCCGTGAGCATGCGGGCAGTTTGCCGCCAATCCGCCGTTTGCTGGATCATGGTTATGGCGTGGTGGATCAACGTTATTATGGTGATGTAAATATCGTCGGTAAATATAGCCTGCGTCATTACAGCTATATGCTGCAAAATCCTCGTCCGCATTTGTTCAAGGTGTTGCAGCGTGAAGGTGAGCGGGCGACCTGGCCAAAAATCTCCCTGATCGAAACTCAGGAGCGGGTAGGTAAAACTATTCAGCATTGTCTGGAACTGCTAAATTACCAGCATGCACCAGATACCAAGCAAGAATATATTGTTACTTAACCCCGCCAAACTGCATCAGCTTGATTTCCAGCTTAAGACCAAAGCCCGAAGTCTGGGTTTTGGTCGCCGTCTTTATTATCTAGAAGTTAATCCGGAGACCGCGTCAGCACTTTGGTTAAAAACCCAGAATCTTGATTCAACGGCTATTTCTCGGTATGCCCAAACTGGCTTAAGTCATGAGCTGGACTTTTATGAAGCTTATGGTGAGCAAGAAGGGCGGACTTTCATGCTTCCGCATCAAATTATTCGAAAGCCATTTCAGATTAGGAATGAATTTTTCAATCAGGCTTTGATCTTACCTAATGCGCCAGCACATTTTGATATATGTCCTAAGCTGTTCTCGATTCAAGAAATTCGTCAGCATATGCTACGAGCATTAGAACCGTTGATAAGCTTACAAGAACTCGGGTATCTGTATGCTGATCTCAAACGAGAGCATTTTGTTATTTATCAGAAATGGGTCTGTTTGATCGATTTTGAGCAGGTGCAGCTCCTCAACACTACCAGCCAAGCAATGAACGCAACGCCTCGTTATATGGCGCCCGAATTGTTCCAAGGGCAAGCCAAGTCGCTACAGAGCGAAGTTTATGCGCTGGGTATCATTTTTTATGAATGGCTTACAGGGCAGCGCCTAGAAGCGACAGATTATCAAGATTGGGCATTATTGCATTGTCAGCATTTTAAACCTGAGCTACCTACACAATTCCAAGCTTTGCAAAGCCTGTTACAAAATATGCTTCGAAAGCACTCACAGGATAGATTGTCTGATTTCAAAGCCGTAAAACAGGCCTTACTTACTGAAATTGCATGAGAAAAATACAATAAATTGTATATTGTTTTTTATTTAATCAAACGAGTGGTTTTTTCTTAAAAAGAGCTTGTCAGGTGAAATTGATCCCTATAGTATACACAGCCATCGGGGACGTGGCGAAATTGGTAGACGCACTGGATTTAGGTTCCAGCGCCGCGAGGTGTGAGAGTTCGAGTCTCTCCGTCCCCACCAATTTACTCAAGAGATTGAGTAAAATGGCCGAGTAGAGGATTGGTGTAATGGTAGCATGACGGTCTCCAAAACCGTTCGTCAAGGTTCGAATCCTTGATCCTCTGCCAAAGTTTGAAAAAAAGTCCAATACTAAGTTGGTACCCTGATGGGGACGTGGCGAAATTGGTAGACGCACTGGATTTAGGTTCCAGCGCCGCGAGGTGTGAGAGTTCGAGTCTCTCCGTCCCCACCATCAAAAGAGACAAGGTTGATGCCTTGTTTTTTTTTGCCTGGAATTTAAGGCTGAGCCATCTTTTAATCTCATTTTCATTATTCGCTTACTTTCGATGAGTAGATTTTAAATACTCAAACTAAGTATCAGTGAAGGTGAGAAGAGGGAAGTCCTTTAAAATATCCAATCAATTGGCTGATCTAAACACTATTAAAATTAATATTCAGCACTCTTTCAAATAACTTGATTTTTTAAATTGGAGAAATGAAATTAAGCGGTTTTATTAAAAATAAGCCAGTATTTAATCATCAAAGAATTAACTGATTAATTTTTGATATAAAAACACCGAGTTGATCATAGAATCGCTTGTCAAGCAGATGCGATCGCTATAATATACACAGCCACGGGGATATGGCGGAATTGGTAGACGCACTGTGTTCAGGTCGCAGCGCCTTCTGGGCGTGAGAGTTCGAGTCTCTCTATCCCCACCATATATGAAGAAACAAGGTTAATGCCTTGTTTTTTTTTGCCTGAAATTTAGTGCGACATTTTTATTGGCTCGGCTTTTTATTCTTTGTATTGGATTCATTTATTGTTTAAACAACATGCTTGATCAAGATAAGTGAGGTTCTAGAGGTCTGATCTGCTGAGACTGAGCTAGACAAGCTTAGAGATTAAGTTCAAAGCAGTAGCAAAGAAACCTCATAAGGCCGAGTTTTCTTGTTAAATCTTATAAAAAATAAAAAAATTGCATTAACTGTTTAATTTATAGCGGAATAGGCAGTGATTGCTTGTAAAATCACTTGTCAATGACCTGCTATCTCTATAATATACACAGCCATCGGGGACGTGGCGAAATTGGTAGACGCACTGGATTTAGGTTCCAGCGCCGCGAGGTGTGAGAGTTCGAGTCTCTCCGTCCCCACCAATTTACTCAAGAGATTGAGTAAAATGGCCGAGTAGAGGATTGGTGTAATGGTAGCATGACGGTCTCCAAAACCGTTCGTCAAGGTTCGAATCCTTGATCCTCTGCCAAAGTTTGAAAAAAAGTCCAACACTAAGTTGGTACCCTGATGGGGACGTGGCGAAATTGGTAGACGCACTGGATTTAGGTTCCAGCGCCGCGAGGTGTGAGAGTTCGAGTCTCTCCGTCCCCACCATCAAAAGAGACAAGGTTGATGCCTTGTTTTTTTTTGCCTGAAATTTTATAAACGAAAAAAAGCCCATCGAAATGGGCTGATTATAGGAATAAGAGAATTTTACTCAAATAAAAGGGTAAATCATGAGTGCATTGATTAATTAAATTTAAGCTTTCAGATGATCTTCAAACTCCTCACCCAGTTGCATGGCCAATGCATTACCTGAAAGATCACAAGTCACCAGACCATATTCTTTTTTAAAACTGAAACTAAAACCACGATTGTCTGCCAGGGTGCGAACCGAATACCCCAATTTTTCTAACCAAAGTCTAAATGCGAGAACGTTTTTTGCTTTGACCACTTTTTTCACGAGATAACTCCTTCATCAGTTAAATCATAGATAAGGGTGAGAATTTTCGTTTTAAAGGGCAAATACCCTTATCTAAATTAATTTAATTGAATTTGCAGATTTAATGAACAAGATAATATAGACCAAACATAAGGTTTTTAATCTAAGTCTATGTTTTTTATTATTTTCAAGATGTTGTAACTAAATATTTTAATTTAAGCCTAAATAATTTTTCGAATAGTTATTAATATTCAAATATTTAAATCAATAATTGTTTATTTGTTATTCATTTTAAATTAGGAATTAGCGTGGTTTAAGGTTTTAGAGTTTGAGTAAGGCTTAAAAATATACAATCCAGTAAAGTCTCAGAGTATTCAGGTCATGGTGTTAGGCTCAATCCTTTATACTGAAATTGATGTAATTTAAATAAGATTAATGATGACTGAATTAAATATTGAACAGTACGTCAAACAGCAAATTGAACTTATGCAGCAGCAAGGGCAGGAGCCTGTTGCTGTGATGCTGGGTCATGAAGACTGGCTGGATTTTTCGGTACAGTCCAAGGTGGCTTATACGCCATTTGGCAGTGCGCGCCGTTATCAACCTGCTTTGGGTGGATTATTGCTGGTCAGGATTGATGAAATGAATGCGGTACGAGTGGTCACCCAGCAAGAACTGGATGACTATGCTCAGAAGCATCAGCTACTCTAAGCAGCTATAAGTTTAAAACGAGTCTTTTATCACGCGTAAACGTTGAAACTCTTCGACACTGTCTGCGCGTAAAAAAGGATTGGTTTCCAGTTCTGCTGCAATAGTACTGGGTAAGGTGCATTGTCCTAGCATGCGCATACGCTCAACCTGTTCGAAACGCTCCAGAATTGCTGGATTATCCGGTTCAACATGTTTGGCAAACTGTGCATTCGACAGTGTATATTCATGCGTGCAATAAACCTGGGTACGTGGCGGTAAGGCAGCCAGACGAGTCAGAGAGTGGTACATCTGCTGATAAGTGCCTTCAAATACCCGCCCACAGCCCATAGCAAACAGGGTATCGCCACAGAACAGTACATCAATGGCATCCAGGAAATACACGATATGGCCTAGGGTATGACCCGGTACGGCAATAATCTTTACCTCAACACCATGAAAACTGAACTGGTCGTCATGTTCAAGTGGATGGTTAATAAACGGAATTTTTTCCAGCTCAGCTTTTGGGCCATATACCGGTAATGATTGCTTTTGAATTAAATCCGGAACGCCCCCGATATGGTCTTTATGCCAGTGGGTGAGCCAGATCTGACTCAGCTCAAGCCCGTGTTCGGTACAATAATCTTGAACTAGCACCGCTTCAGTGGGATCAATGACCGCGACCTGATGCGTCGGTGTATGTTCAAGTAACCAGATATAATTTTGTAATGAGTTTTTGACATCAATACAGTGGATTTTAAACGGCATCATAAGACATCAGACCAAACAGATATTATGGATAAAGTAGCATAAATTCAGGCAGTCTGACTGTGGTCAAAGCTGCCTGTTTGCAAGAATTTTTTATATGATTTGTTTAAAAAGATCAGTTATTTATTCTGCATCTTTTACTGCGACAGCTTCGCCAATGGTATAGAAGTGGCCACCAGCGACATGATGAATACTTTTCCATTCTTCGCTGACTTCATGATAGTACCAGTGCCCGTCACGGAACACCCGATCATCGGCATAAGCGGCAATGACCTTACCAATAAACAGGTCATGGGCTTGCTGGTTATGTGGCTCGGAAATCAGCTCACATAAAATCCAGGCGGCACAACCTTCTACAACTGGGATCTCTTGATCTACGAATTTGAATAACTGCACACCGGACTGCTCCAGTTTGTCTGGGGCATTGTACAGACTCAATGTTCCCAGGCTATAGACCATTTCCAGCTGTTTGAGGGTGGGAATCTGCAGGGCAAAGTAGCCTGAATTTTCAATTATTTTTCGGGTCTTGGTGCTTTTATCCAGCACTACGGTGACTTTTGCTGGACTAAATTCGAGTGCACATGCCCAGGCAGCGGCCATGACATCAGTGTCTTGCCCATCATTGGCAGACACTAACACAGTGGGGCCATGTGTAATCAGGCGATAGGCTTTTTCTAAAGGTACAGTTTGAATATGTGAATTGTTCATAAAGAACCTTAATGAGTGAAATGGGAGAAAAATAAATCATCTGATTCACAGCATATAAAATTCCCCTTCTGGAAAAAAGCTTTTAAACTAAACACCTACATACAGGAGTAAAGAAAATGAAAATGTACCAGGTGGATGCTTTTACGACGGCCCTATTTAAGGGCAATCCTGCTGCAGTCATCGTGCAGGATGCTTGGCTGGATGATCACCTGATGCAGAATATTGCCTTGGAAAATAATCTGTCTGAGACCGCTTTTGTCAAAGTACTGGATGCAGAAAATTATGAAATTCGCTGGTTTACACCGACCAAAGAAGTGGATTTTTGTGGACATGCCACATTGGCCAGCAGCTTTGTATTATTCAAGGACTTTAGCTCTGCAAAAACCATTTATTTTCATGTCAAAGATCTGGGCATTTTTACAGTATGCCAGGATGAAGATGGCAAAATCCGGATGAATTTCCCGATCCGTCAGCCTGAACTCATCACAGATTATCCGGAAGCCTTAAGACAGGCCCTGACGAAACCTTTTAAAAACGTTTATCTGAATACACAAGGTTATATTATTGAATATGAATCAGTAGAAGATGTGCTGGATGAGCAACCCAATATTGAATTGCTGAAGCAGCTGAATGGAAAAAGAACCGCGATTACAGCGGCGGGTCCATTACTGGATGTCGCGATTACCGCTGGTGATACCCAATATGATTGCATATCACGTTATTTTGCACCGAGTAACGGGATTAATGAAGATCCGGTCACCGGTTCAATTCATACCGGGATTGCACCGATCTGGGCGGAGAAATTAAATAAAACTGAACTGGTGGCTTATCAGGCCTCTCAGCGTGGCGGTGTATTGTATTGCGCATTAAAAGAACAAGGCCGCATTGAGATTTCAGGTTATGCCAAACTGTTTATGCTGGCCGAACTTTATATTTAGCTAGCATACTCAATAAAATACCGTGAAATTGCGCGGTATTTTATTTGGCTTCTCATAAAATAGACTATTCATAATAAAGACTTTTCTCTAAGATCAAAGTGACTGTAAATAAAAATTCACACTTAAAAATTTGGATGAACAATGCAAATACGCTTTAAACGTTTAAGCTTGGCGATTTTATTATCTGGCTGGACAGCGGCCAGTTTTGCACAGCCGGTATTGGTGAGAACAGAACAGAATATCGAAGAATATCGACTGGAAAATGGCTTAAGAATTATTCTTGCGCCCAATGATAAAGAAAATAAAGTGTTTATGAATACGGTCTATCTGACCGGTTCACTGAATGATCCTCAAGGTAAAGGTGGTCTAGCGCATCTGCTTGAACATCTGGCGTTTAAAGGCACGGAAAATGTGAAGGGAGATGAGTTTCAGCGCCGTCTGGATCAATATACCTTAATGACCAATGCCAGTACCGACTATTACTCAACCAAATATACCAATGTGATTCGTCCTGAGCAGACTGCGGTTAATGAAGTGATTTTCCTTGAAGCGGAACGCATGGATAAGCTGGTCCTGCAAGAAAAGTATGTGCCGACTGAAATTGACATCGTGAAACGTGAGCGTGAAATCCGTCTGGATCAGCCATTTTCCGTACTGATGGATCAGGTATTTAAATCAGCTTATGGCAATCAGTATCTGGGGCGATTACCGATTGGTGACTTGAACGAACTGCAATCGATCAAGATGCAGGAGCTGAACCAGTTTTATCGTCATTGGTATGCACCGAATAATGCTTTGATGATTATTTCAGGCAAGTTTAATAAGGCAGAAGTGCTGAAGCAGATTGATACCCATTTCAGTCCGATTCAGTCCCGCAAAGTGCCTGAAGCGGTGAAAGTGCCTGCGCTAAAACCTGAACAGATCAAACAACGTGAATTTACCGTGCAAAAGGGTAGTGATCTGGCCAAATTTAATATTTATCTGAACCAGTCAGAAGAAAGTATTAAAACCACGCTGGCCATGTCTCCAATCTTATATACATTGCAACCTAGCGGACACCTGTATCAGAGTCTGGTCGAGACGGGTAAAACTACTACGGTGCAGTCTATGACCTGGCTGGATAAAGATTTTAATCTGGTGTTTATGGGTGCCATCTATGCGCCAAATCATCAAGTCAAGCAGGTTGAGCAGGGTTTGATTCAGGGTGTAGAGCAGAGCCAGCCATTTAACGAAACCGAATTAAACCGGGCTAAAAGTCTAACCCGAAACCAGGCGGACAATGTTAAAAATAGCGCAACCGCTTTAGGTTCGCGTTTAAGTGAATATGTAGTGGCTTATTCAGGTGACTGGAGCCAGTATTTCAAAGATCTGCAAGCCATAGAAAAGCTGGATGTCAATCAGATCAATCAGGTGTATAAGGCATTCTTTAAGCCAGAATATCGTATTTCTGGCAATATCTTGCCGACACCAGAAGATCAGAAAAAAGCACAGGAGTTGCCCCAGACTGAAGTACCGGCTCAAACTCTGGACCAGCAGGCTGAAGCAGCAGAACCGCTGAAAGATGTCAGTGTCTATCAGGCAGAAGTAAAGCAGTATGTGGCGCAGTCCAAGCAATATTTACAGGCTAAGGACAAACAGATTCAGCGTGGCAAACTGAAGAATGGCATTAAATACGCTTTATTCCCGACTCAGACTCAGGATGACAAAGTTTATGCCACTATTGCACTTAACTTTGGTACGGAACAAAGTTTGTTCAATAAAGGCGAGATTCTGGATCTGACAGCTTACTTACTGCTGCGTTCTTCTGAAACCCAAAGCTTGCAACAGATTGCCGATAAAATTATTGAGTCCGGTGGTTCAGCCACGGCCAGTTCCTCTGAAAATGGCATGAGCATTCAGATCAGTGCCAAAAAAGAGAAGTTTGAGGAATTTTTCCAGTATGTGCTGGATGTGCTCAATAAACCGGCCTTTGAGCAGAGCCAGTTTGACCTGTTTAAAGGACAAAGCCTGTCTGCGTTAGACCGTCCTTATACTGAGCCCAATATGGTGGCCGGCCTGACCATGTCTCGCGCGACCGAGATTTATCAGCCGGGTGACCTCCGCTATCATTTTGAACCTGAACTGGCGAAAAAACAGATTCAGGCTGCTACTCGTGAACATGTCGTAGCGTTATATCAGCAGTTCTTTAATACGCATCATGCCCAGATCGCAGTGACAGGGGAATTTAATCCGAAGTCCGTGAGCGAAGTCCTCAAAAATAACTTTGCGAGCTGGAAAGCGAAGCAGCCTTATGAGCGCTTAAGTGGTCAATATACAGTTTATCCGGCACAGAAAATCCATGCGTTGTCTGAACAGCGCGAGTTCGGTCATTATCAGGCTGTCATGACATTCCCTGTCGGTGCAGAACATATAGATTTACCAGCCATGCTGGTCTTCCGGCATATTCTGGGTGATTCTCAGTTGTCTTCACGTTTAGCACAGGAACTGCGTGAGAAAAATGCGCTGGTTTATGGCTTCAGTGCCAATGCTCAGTATGATGAATGGATTGATTCAGGCGCATTAGGCATTCAGGCGAATTATACGCCTGGCCGATCAGCACAGGTGTCACAAGCGGTGCATAAGGTATTGAATGAGCTTCTGGCCAAAGGGGTAACCGAGCAGGAAGTTGAAGCAGCGAAAGCCACGATTTTGAAACAGCGCGTCACTGCACTAGAAGATGATCGCCGTATTCACAGCATGCTGATTCCACAACTGGAAAAAGATCGTAATCTGATCTATCGGGAGAAACGTGATCAGGCGATTGCCAAGCTGACCAAGGCAGATGTCGATGCCGTTATCAAAAAATATGTTAAACCGGATCAACTGGTCGAAGTCATGGCGGATCAGTATGGGAAAGAAGTGAAATAAACTCTGTAATTTTTTATAAGTCTATGACGGTCTCTTTTCATTTTAAATAAATGTTTAGATGTCTATATGGCTACTTTTGCTTCGGCAAAAGTAGCCAAAACCATTTGTCATCCGCAAAACTCGTCCACCACCTTCACGAAATAAATTTATTGTAGAAACAATCCTCTTATGATGTAGTCCTACCTCAACCAGTTACGGATGACGTTTCCACGTATCTATAGGCGATAAAAGCGTTTGGCATTCTCATAAAAAACCGGCTTTATAGCATGTTCGTCATAGCTCTGCACAATATCGCTAAAGGCATCAATGATGGTGACCAGATCTGTGCTGACACGATCCATCGGGAAATTAGAAGCAAACATGATGCGATCTTTAGCGAAGCATTGTAGGGCATGCTGGATCAATGGAGCCGCGAGCTGAATCAGTTCATCTTTTTTTGCCAGTTTTCGCTCTAAATGAAAACGATGACCGAGTACAGGCATAAACAGACCGGAAATTTTGCTATACACATTTGGGCATTTTGCCAGTTCAGCCAGGTCTTCTTTCCAGGTCTGAAAAATATAGTCTCGCTGCTGTGCTGTTTGTCCTGTTGCTTTACCGACTTTCCCAAAGATGCCGGCAGGTGTGCCCAAGTGATCCAGCACAATCGGCGTTTCAGGAAATGTTTTGGCCAGATGGGCCACATCAGAAATTTGGGTAGAATAAACCCAGGCATCAAAACTTAAATTGGCTTTGGCTAATTCCTCAAATCCTTTCAGAAATTTCTTATTGCAGTATAAATGCGGTTCATCGGTCCAAGCATGAATGCCTTTATCGGCATGGAACGATGCCATTTTACGAATACCACGTAATTTAGGCGAAACTTCCTGATGTAATTGCAGCAGCTGTTTAAAGTTTTTTTGACGAAGATCAGCTGTAGCCACAATGCCGCCTAGCTGAATATTCTGTTCAGCAAAAGGCAGCCCGGCAATAAACCTGGTTTCATTAACCACGCCAGTACCTTTATGCTCATGCCAGCTTGCTTCTATATGAACAATCTGTTCCACCTGATAATGACCGATGTCACGTTTATAATTTTCAGGTAGGTAAGGCGCGGTCAGATGTTCGGTCAGACCAATGGTATCGATCACCGCTTTGGGCTTGATCAGTCGCACCATTTTGTTCAGCAGTTTGGGATGTTTGCCAAATAATTTTACGGCTGAGGCTGCGGCATGCGGTGTGGTATAAGGGTCCCATTGATGAATATGCGGATCTATAATCGGAAAGGGCAGTTGTTGCATGATATTTTTGGTCATCGTTTAATTTTTATTCATTTTTTATAGGATGAATCCAGTATTAAAGTCAAATTAAAAATCAAAGATTTAAAAAAAGCCCCGTAGGGCTTTCATTAATGATCGTGGTCGTGTTGATGCTTGTTGGCATGAAACTCTTCATTACGACGGAAACGTAAATAGTTCTCAAACTGCTCACAGTATTCATCGTAGTTATCTTCCAGCATCATCTGAAATTGCTGCAAGATATAAGACATGACCTGATCTTTAGCGTCGCGCATCTCGTTGCCATCTTTGAAATTGTTGGCAGCGACCCAGGTATTAAAGCGGGCAGTACCAAACAGCATTGCAGCGCTGACTTGACCACGTTTTTCTGCCGGGTTTTCCTGAGAGCCTTTTTCTACACGGCTAAATTCGTTGGCCTGTTTAATAAATTCATCAGCACGTTCAAAGAATGCAGCATTTAACGCTTCTTCTTCGGTTACATCGGTTGCTTCAATCTTTTGAACCATGAATTTTTCCTGATAATAAAATCTTAATCACTAATTATAGGCAAAGCCTTGCAGAAACTAAACCTTTGCCTTAATCTAAAAAATAGCCTAAGCAATAAAAATGTAAATCTCATGCAAGATGCAATTGCTGTACAGAGTCTGAAAAGTGATATTGCCTTATTACGCCAGAATATCTGGCCACCAGCAAATCTGGCCAATGTGGAAGGATTGCCAATTTATTATGGCACCAAGTCGCAGGTCGAAGAATATTACAAGCAATGGCTGGGTCTGATTGAAAGGGCACAAGACCTGTTTCAGCCTTTTATGGAAGATGAAGTTCTGGATGCGATTCATTTGCCAAGCCATTTGAATCTGCCTTTATTCTATTTTCATGTGGACCGCATCCGGATTAATAAAACCCGTGCCAAAGAATCCAAAACTTTTCGTGGCATTGCCAGCCTGATTGAAAAATGTGGGCAATTTGAACCGGAACAGATTCAGGCCATGCAACGCTGGCTAGACAGTGATGAGACAGCGGCACTTGTGGCACATCGTGAATTTGTAGATCTGCGTACTTATGTATTCCAGCATGGTCAAAGTGAATACACCCGGACTCGGTTCTATGTGAATGGCATCGTCCTCAGTGTCGAACCACATTTTGAACTGGTTGATGCCCGTGATAAGCCGCGTAAGCAGCGCAGCGATAGTTATAGCGATCCATTAGCTGATAACAATACCTGGAAAGTATATGGAAAATATCGCTAGAGCAATTTTGTCTATTTATCTCTTACCAGAATGGCTGGGTGTGAGAAAATTTTTGTAACTGCTCGGCAGCCTGTTCCGACAGATGCTGCTGTTCTGCGGTGAGCCAGCCGATGACAAACCATGCCTTGGAATGTTTTTTGGCATAAGGCCTATACAGGCTTTCTGCGACAAACAGGTCATTATAATGACCTAAAGTCTCCTGTAAGGGCTTTAACGCTTTCAGATATCTTTTGATTTCCTTTTCCGGAAACAGGCTTTGCAGAAATTCCACATTATAACGCAAGCGTTTAACCCGCTTGCGGGTTCGGTGGCGTGATTCAATATCCAGTTCCTGATAATTCTCTGCATCTGCACAGACTTTCTGATGCAGTTTGCTGAGTCCTTTACACAGGATTTTATGCGAGGACTTTTGCTGGTTTGCACTCTGATCCTGACTAAATTGTAGTAGCTCCAGTATCAGCTCCATCGTAGCTGGCTTTCTGAATAATTGGCTAATATCTGCCTGATCCTGTTGGGCTGGAGGCAACTGCAATACTGGTGAACCCGCAGCTTCTAGCTGAGGAAGCAGACTTTCAGCTAAAGCATCGCGATCCCGAGTAGAGCCTAATTGCTGGAAGATATTGCGTAACTGATCCTGCCATTCCTCTGGCAAATCCTGATGATAGGGCTGGAAGATTTTTAAGGCACTGCGTAAACGCCGGATAGCGACGCGGGCCTGGTGCACATGGTCACTATTGTAATTCTCTAGCGCAATCGCCGTCGCATTGGGAAACAGGTGCGTCAGACAGTTGGTGATAATTTTTTGCAAGATATGATGAATATCGTCTTTAGCTGCGAGCTCTAAGGTTGTCTGATGCTGGACCGGAAGATCAGTTTTATTATTCAGCAGAGCATAACCACGTTCAGATTTGCTGCGTACATCCAGCCATAACTGATAACGTTGAATCCAGGGTTTAACAAAATCAATTAAGTCATCAAGTTTGCCACTTTTGAGCTCAAATTCAACTTCATAAATATCCAAGGTCTGGCCATTAGAACGAATCTCACCTCTATCCAGTGCAATTTCAATCTGACTTCCTCGGTAATTTTCAATCCAGAGATCCCGCTCTACATCAGTTTCAAATTGTAGAGTCAGAGACGTATCTAGGGTGTGAAGTGCCTGTTTTAGAATCTTCCGAGCCTGTTTATGCTTGGCATAAGCTTTTAAATCACAGTTGTCCGGTGCGGTATCCAGTCTTTCTTCCAGCTCAAAGCGTTCAAATTGATGCTGGCTCGGTGCTTTTAAGGTCTGAAACCATTGCTGATCTTCCAGACGCTGCCGGAGTGCAATTTTGTGCTGCTGTAACTGCTGATCGGCAGTATCAAAGTATTTGGCACATAAATGATGTCGAGTTGGCCCGTACTGCTGAAAATCTTGTTCGAATTGGTGACGTATACTTTGCGGAATCTGGAATTTGAGTTCGATTTCTGCCATCGGGCCATTCCTTCTCGATGAAGCTCATAACAATCAATATAGACCAAACAACAAAAGTATTGTGATGTGCTTGTGCAACAAAAAGCACGCCGTAGCGTGCTTTGAAAGTCAGTTAAATACTTATTTAAGAAATTTGCGGCTGACCAGAAACTGTTCTGTCGCTTCCAGTAAGCGCTGCGCATAGACTTCCTGCTTGGCAGTCAGCCAACCCAACACAAACCAGTCACTGGCTTCCAGCTCGGTCTGTTGAATATAGGCTGCAGAAGAGGCCAGCGTCTGATATTCATTTGCTGCTTGCTGCGCATCATTGAGTGCCTTGCTGTATTTTTGCAGGTTTTTGACATCATAAATCGTGGTCAAAATTGGGAAGCTGAATTTTAATTCCTGAATGCGAATTGCTAGCTGATCCAGACTCTCAAAATTGGTAATATCAGTCTGGTTCATCTGTTCCTGCAAGACTTTGTATTGTTGCTGCAAGGTAGTTTGCGCTGCAAATTTTAATTCCAACGGTTTTGCTTCATCTGTACTTAAGCTGAAGATCAGCAATTCCAGATAGTGATGCACATTTTGGGTGGATTTCACCAGATTGCCCAGCTTCTCTTTGGCATAGAGAATATCTTTAGTCAGGTTCTCTGCGGTTGTAGGATTTTGCAGGAAGCCAGCCAGAGTGTTCTGCATGTGCTGTAAATGTTGCAGATGTTCAAACTGCTGTTTAAAGGCAGACAGCTGATGAGCCCATTTGTCTGAAACCTGAGTATGCCAATCTTTAAACAAAAGTAGGGTCAGATAGAGATGATCCAAGGCCTGTTGTGCCTGATCAATATGTTCCTGCTCTGCCACTTGCGCGGAGATTGCCGCAATATTGGGCAACAGGTGCTGCATTTGCTGGGCCACCAGATGACACAGGTTTTTGCCTGCACTATCTTTTTTGCTGATCTGGAATTCTTTGGCAAAAGTAGCGGGACTTACATTCTGATGAGTCGCTAACAAATTCCCAATTTCAGCCTTACTACGTACATCCAGCCACAGCTGATATTTTTTGACCCATTCAAAACTAAAGGCCAGCAAATCCTGAATTGAACCATGCTTTAACTCGAATTCAACTTCATGCACTTCCTGTTCAGCATGAGGCGTGCGAATACAGCCGATATCCAGGCTGACTTCGATTGATGTGTTTTCATATTCAATCACGCGCAAGGTACGGGCAATATCGGTTTCAAACTGCAATTGCAGCTGGTCAAACTGATCACCTAAAGCACGATTAAGCAAGGTTTGCGCTTCAGCAGACTGCTGGTAAATACTCAGGTCCAGCTCAGGAGAATATTCTAATTCACCCAGATCATGATTATGCTCGAAACGTTCAATGTGGCTTTTGCCTGCCGCTTTTAACGTCTGAACCCAACGACTGCCTTCTAATCGTTGGCGTAGGGCAATTCCATGCTGGGCCAGTTGACGGTCTGCAGTATCATAGTATTTGGCTTGAAGCAGGATCTGTTGAGATTTCTTGGGATCAAGTGCCTTAAGCAGGGCAGTACGGCGTGCCGCGGGAATCTGGAACTTGAGTTCAACTTCAACCATGATAATCATCCTGTCTATTCAATTTATTGAAAAATATTAAAAAATAAATTGAATTTTTATTCGCTTGCATGAAATTCCGATATGAAACGGAAATATTTTTTAGACTTTTGAGCGGCTGATTGTAACGAAAAACCAATCTGATGTAAGACTTGACCGATTGAAAAAAATGGAAATGGAAAAATTAAAATGCTGATCTCATTCGCTGGTTTCTACTGAAAGCATGACAATTCAATATCTAAGCCAAATTCAGGTACAGAATTACATGAAAATAAAGGTACTTTTAATTGCCTAAATTATGCGCTAAGGTGAAGAAAAAAGATCAGGATGATGATAATGAATGCACAAGTGCAGCCGAGCAATGAGATTGCAGAACTGACTTCTCCACAAATGCCGATTCATGACTATCATGAGTTTTACCGGTTTTATCTAACCGAGCATCGCCATATTATGAGCCGCCGTTTGCATGTCGCAGGCAGCAGTATCGGTTTATATTTTTTTAGCAAAGCCCTTCATCAGCGTAAAGCTAAATATCTGGCCTATGGACTACTCTCAGGTTATGCCTGTGCCTGGATTGGTCATTTCATTTTTGAAAAGAATAAACCGGCCAGCTTTAAACAGCCGCTATACAGTTTTATTTCAGACTGGCGTATGTTTGCCGATGTATTACGTGGTAACCTGAGCCTGGTCGATCGTAAGCACGACAAAATTCCAAGTTAGGGCTTATGACGTTTTATCGGATTTATGCTTAAGTATTGCAATAAAAACGATAAAAACACTTGCAAGTGTAGAGTTATTATTCTATTAATTGTTTTATTGCTTATTCAGTATTTTATCAAAGAGTATAATTCACTGAATAAATCAGTTTTCCAAGCCTGGAGCGACCTTCTCCGGGCTTTTTTTATATTTAAAAAAATAGAAAGATCTGCATTGACGTATTTTTAATTTATCTGAATGATTTAGAAAATATTCACGAGATGAATGAACCAAGTTTGAGAGATAAGATGGTCAGTTCTGCTTAGATGGGTCGATCCTTTCTAGCTTTGACACGTCTCCCCATAAACGGTTTACCCAAAGCTAGAAAGGATCTGGTAGATAAAACACAGCTTTTGCTTTTCTATTTATGTGTTGTGTTCGAACTTATTTAAATCCTTTAATGCATGTAGACCTATCCCTGAAATTGGGTATTTTGAAGTTTTCTTTAAGTTTTGTGATTAATGGTATTCAAGCAATTTTATACACAGGAATCGTAAAATCCGGACATAAAAAAATCGCTTTCAGAATTTTGCAACTTCTCCACTAAGTTATCTGCAAAATCCTAAAAGCGTTTGTCGGAGGGCGTAAGCATTAACACTTTATTATTATTGTTATAAAACCATTAAAACGTAAATTCTGGCAGCCGCCTATCACTGAAAATAGGGATATTGATCAATCACCTGTATAAAAAGTACAAATAATAATCTAATACCTGAATCGGGTATTATTCAGTGTTTAGGATGGGGAAACTCGCCCATTTATGCCTATAATAGCGTATGTATTTTGAATGGCGGCAGTCATGCGCGGTTTATATTTAATTACCAATGATGATCCTATTGAGCTTCTTCTGGCGAAACTTGAAGGTGCAATGGCGACTTATGAAGTTGCGGTACTTCAGTATCGTCGTAAAAAAGTAGCGAAAGAAGATCAGGCTTACGAAATCGAATATATGAAACAAATGTGTGAACAGTATAAAGTTCCATTTGTGATTAATGACGATTTGGAAACTGCAGTAAAATATGGCGTAGGCGTGCATTTGGGTCAGGATGATGGTTCAATCCAGGAAGCTGTTGAGCGTTTGCCTAAAAATGTATTGATTGGCCGCAGTTGTAATAACTCACTTGAGCTTGCTGAACAAGCCATTGCTGATGGGGCTAATTATGTAGCCTTTGGCGCGATCTATGCGACTGATACCAAGCCAGAAGCAGGTAATATTGGTCTGGAAACCTTAAAACAAGCCAAAAGTAAATTAAATGTACCGATTTGCGCTATTGGCGGTTTGACGGTGGAAAACGGCAAAGAAGTCATTGAAGCCGGTGCAGATCTTTGTGCAGTTATTAGTGATGTCTTAGGTCGCTCAATGTCGACTGTCGGTCAACGTGTATATGACTGGTCGGAACTATTTGCTGAACAAGCTTAATTTTTATTTCTTATTGTATTTTTGAGTTGAGTGATTCTCATGAGTTTATCTCCAAAGCAAGAACAACTATTTAAACAAGCCAATAAACATATTCCGGGTGGTGTTAACTCACCTGTACGTGCTTTCAATGGCGTGGGTGGTACGCCTATCTTTATCGAGAAAGCACAAGGTGCTTATCTGTACGATGTCGATGGCAAGCGCTATGTGGACTATGTGGGTTCATGGGGCCCAATGATTCTGGGTCATGCGCATCCATCAATCATTAAAGCGGTGCAAGATGCAGCTGTTGATGGTTTAAGCTTTGGTGCACCAACCGTGCATGAAACCACTTTGGCAGATATCATTTGCGACATCATGCCATCCATTGAATTGGTACGTATGACGAATTCTGGTACTGAAGCGACCATGACTGCGATTCGTCTGGCACGTGGTTATACTGGTCGTGACAAGATCGTAAAATTTGAAGGTTGTTATCACGGTCACTCTGACTCGTTGCTGGTAAAAGCAGGTTCTGGCTTGTTAACTAAAGGCGAAGGTGAAGCGACTTCTGCGGGTGTACCTGCTGATTTTGCCAAACATACTTTAACTCTTCCTTATAACGACATCGCCACTTTAAAAGAATGCTTTGCCAAGTTCGGTTCAGAAATTGCCGGTGTAATTGTAGAGCCAGTAGCAGGAAACATGAATCTGGTGAAACCGATTGATGGTTTCCTGCAAGCGATACGTGATGTCTGTGATGAACATGGTTCAGTCTTCATCATTGATGAAGTGATGACAGGTTTCCGTGTCGGTCTAGGTGGTGCTCAGGCACATTATGGCGTAACTCCTGATTTAACGACTTTGGGTAAAATTATTGGTGCGGGGCTGCCAGTCGGTGCTTTTGGCGGTAAGCGTGAAGTGATGGAATGCATCGCGCCACTAGGTAACGTGTATCAGGCAGGTACTTTGTCCGGTAACCCGCTAGCAATGCGTGCCGGGATCGAGATGTTTAAACATCTGCGTGAGCCAGGTTTTTATGAAAAACTGACTGCTCAACTTGAAAAACTTCTTGCAGGTTTACAAGCAGCTGCGGATGAAGCCGGTATTCCATTCAAGACCCAGCAAGTGGGCGGCATGTTTGGCCTGTACTTCACTGATCAAGAAGACATCACCAGCTTTGATTCAATGCTGAAATGTGACGTAGAAGCTTTCAAGAAATTCTTCCATGGCATGTTAAGTCGTGGTGTGAACCTGGCTCCATCTGCATTTGAAGCAGGATTTATTTCAGCTGCGCATAGTGATGAAGATATTGAATTTACGATTCAAGCGGCTAAAGAAACTTTTGCTGAAATGAAAGGGTAATACAACCTCTCCCTAACCCTCTCCTAAAAGGAGAGGGAACATAAGCCCGAATTCGTTCGGGCTTATTTTATTCTTTTAATTAGACCGCAAAGATTTGAAATTGATAAATTAGAAATTGGATAGTTGAATGAAAACCAAACATTATCTGACCTTAAGCGATGCTGAGTTTTTATTAAATCAGGCCTATGAATATGCGCTAGAAAATGGCTTTAATGTCAGTATTGCTGTAGTTGATGAAACTGGCAATTTGCTGGCAATGAAGCGTATGGATGGTGCTTCACCGATGACAGCAAACCTGTGTCTGGAAAAAGCACGTTGTTCTGCCATTAGTCGCCGCCCATCCAAACTGTTTGAAGATATTATCAAAGGCGGTCAAATGGGCTTTCTGACCATGGATACTTTCTCAGGTATGCTGGAAGGTGGTGAACCGATTATGTATCAAGGTCAGTTAGTTGGTGCGATGGGTGTTTCTGGAGTGAAGTCTTTCCAGGATGCGGAGATTGCACAGCAGGCGATTGAAAAGTTTTTGGCTAAGCAAAGCTAATCCAAAATAGAAATTGATCAGCTCAATTTAATAAAATCATCCAACGATGTTCCAAAATGAAGCGTGGAACGTGAAATATCAACTAAAAAGCCCAATCGCTAATGAGAGGGCTTGTCTATATACAATAAAGTTATGATTTAAAAAGGAAATCAAAATGATTTCGTATAAGGTGTATTATGTTAATTTTAGGGAAATTTAAGAATCTCTATGCAATGGTTTATTCAATATTCTTTGATTTCTTATCTTTTAGGTTAATCAGAAATAGCCAATAACATAAGCCAGGAAATAGAGCCATAAAGATAGTCCATGTATCTGTATACATCTTCCACCACTCTTTCGAAATTTCTCCTGTGTGACTCCATCCAAAAAGAATAAAAAATGGAGTAGCAATAATTATAGAGGCAATACAGATAGTTAATAAATTAAGACTGTTATAACGATTTAAAAGAATTGAGAATATGAAGCTGAAAGGTACAGTCAAAATACAATAAGCCAAGTAGACAAGACCGTGCCCTACAAGAACCACTAAAATCGAGTATAGGCTGTATTCCTGATTCATTACGATAAACAGGACTGCTGTGAAAAAAAGTAGTGGTAAAGGAGAAAGTAAGAGAGCTTTTACTATTTTTTCATTTGAGTATTTCACTAATTTAATTCTCTTATCTACTCAATAAATAATAATATTATAACGATTTTATTGGAGGTTTTTTGATTCTATTTAACATAATGGTGGTTATACGAAATTAGAACAATAAACGTCTGTAAAATCAAAGTGTTTTTCAAATCGATGCTAAACTAAAATAGCATGAATCATCATGCTATTTTGTATTTATAAGAGCCTCCCATGCTGTACCCCATGCCCAAAAAAATCCAACTCGCGCCATCTCAAGCCAAATGGCAGCTTACATCAAATGAATCTGTTTTGGTTTTAGTCGGATTGCAAAACTTGCGTATGCAGCAGGGCATACAAGACAGCGACCTGATAACTCATCTGATCCAGATCAGTAATAAAGCCAAAGCACTCGATATTCCAATCGTTGATTTGTATGGCGATGATTTAATGCAAGGTATGCAGCAACTTGGAGAATATGCTTCAACTCATCCACAACTGATTTTTGCCGGACAAATCACACCGATGCTGAAACAGATCTTGCCACATCTGCAAAGTGTGACAGAACAAATTTGCATAATTAATGATGCAATTTTGATGCCTAGTCAGGAACAGCATATCCAGTGGATTGAGAATATATCGGCACAAGCTTTGCATCATATGAACAGCTATAGTCTGACCCGATTATGGAACTTAAGTGCGCCGTCAGAATATGTATTGTCAACTAAAGGCATCATGTTGGCAGTAGCTGAACAGCTGGATATGGATGCGCTGGAAATTGATCCTTATGCTGATTTAAAGCAGTATGGACTGGACTCTGTAGCAGTAGTCAGTCTGGTTGGCACATGGCGTGCGCATGGTGCTGATCTGCGTTATGAAGATGTGCTGGAACACTCGTCATTACATGATTTAGCGAGCTTTGTAATGCAATCTGCACGTCGATAATCGGTAATTGGGTAATTTTCTTAAAATAATCGGAAATTTCATCGCCATTTACATAAATGCGCATTGTAATTATCACTCAAGCTTTCTATTATGGCCGCCTTGTTTTTCGCGATCAGCGTGGGATTGAACTTTGAGTAATTTTCTAACCGAACATCTGATACATCGTGATGAAGATTTTATGGTCATCCATAAGCCTGCAGGCTTACTCACAGTGCCCGGTAAAACAGAAGATTTACAAGATTGCCTGATCAATCGCCTCATCAAATTAGAACCTAAAACTTTGCTGATCCATCGTCTGGATCGAGACACTTCCGGTATTTTAGTATTTGCCTTAAGCCGTGAAGGGCAAAAATCCATCTCCCGCCAGTTCCAGGAACGCCAAACCGATAAAACCTATCAAGCCATCGTGGCTGGAACATTAGAAGGCAAGGGTACAGTTGATGTGCCTGTCATTTACGATCCAAGCCGTCCACCACTGCATATTGCTGAACCGAATCATAATAAGCCGGCAATTACAGAATGGCAGGCCATCGAACATTTTGAAATTCAGAGGCAAGCTGTGACTCGGGTGAAACTGACTCCGATTACCGGTCGTTCACATCAGCTCCGTGTACATATGCAATATCTCGGGCATCCGATTATTGGCGATACCTTGTATGCAACGCCAGAGCAGCAACAGCTTAGTCCGCGTCTATGCTTACATGCCGAGCGTTTAAGTTTTTATCATCCTAAAACACAACAGTTAATTGAATTTAATTGTCCGGCTGAATTCTAGGAAATACTTGTTTAATCGACGTGAATTATGCTCACTTTTTAGTGGGCTTTATGTCAAAATACATTGCTTGAAGGTGTGAAATTTTGCTCAAATGACGTTTCGTGATTGAGCCTGATATTCATAATCTTGTACTTAAGATAAAGGTGGAAAAATTGCAGCAATTTGCTATTGGTCAACGTTGGTTATCAGATACTGAAACAGAACTCGGTTTAGGGGTTCTCATTGATGTTGATGAGCGATCGGTCAGCATTTTATTCCCAAAAAGCGATGAAACTCGCGTCTATGCTCGCAGTAACGCACCCTTATCTCGTATCGTATTCAATGCGAATGACGAACTGCAAGATCAGGAAGGTACGATCTGGACCGTTGAGTCAGTTGAAGACCGCAATGGTGTAGTGCGTTATCACGTGGTTCGTACTCTTGAAGATGGTACAGAAGAACGTAAAGCTTTAAATGAAACCCGTGTAGGTGCAACGATCCAGTTGTCTAAACCTTTAGATCGTTTACTGGCTAGCCAGATTGACTATAAAGAGTGGTATGACCTGCGTATTGAAGCCTTGCTCATGCAAGCCAATATGCAAACCAGTCCATTGCGTGGCTTGGTCGGTTCGCGTGTGGGTCTGATTCCACACCAGTTGTATATCGCACATGAAGTCGGTCAGCGTTTCGCGCCGCGTGTTTTACTGGCCGATGAAGTAGGCTTGGGTAAAACCATCGAAGCAGGTCTGATCATTCATCAGCAACTTAAAACTGGCCGTTCTGAACGTATTCTGATCTTGGTCCCGGATTCACTGCAATATCAGTGGATGATTGAGATGCGCCGTCGTTTCAATCTTGAATTCTCCCTATTTGATTTGGCTCGTACTGCATCGATCAAAGAGCATGATCCTGATCTAAATCCGTTCCTGACTGAGCAGCGCATTATCGCTTCTGTGGACTTGATGGTGGATCACGAAGATCTACGCGAACAGGCGATTGAAGCGGGCTTTGACCTGTTGGTTGTCGATGAAGCGCATCACCTGATGTGGTCTGAGGAAGAAGGCGGCAATGACCGTTATGATCTGATCGAAGAGCTGGCAGAGAAAACACCGGGCGTATTGTTATTGACTGCAACACCAGAACAGCTCGGTGTAGAATCTCACTTTGCACGTCTACGTTTACTTGATCCGCAACGTTTCAGTTCATTGGATCGTTTCCTAGATGAAGAAGAGCAATATCAGCATACCGCTAAAATCGCTGAAGTACTGATGTCAGACCTTCCACTGGAAGCTGAGCATTTCACTGCGATTGAAAGCCTGCTTGGTCATGCGATTGAAGATACCCCAGAGCAACGTTTCCGTGCCATTCATGAATTGCTAGACCGTCATGGTACGGGTCGTATCCTGTTTCGTAACACACGTGAAGCGATTCAGGGCTTCCCGGGTCGTGACTGTCAGCCAGCACCATTGCCAGCGCCAGAAAACTGGTCTAAAGATGGCAAACTACGTGAACAGATGTGGCCGGAAGAATCTCAACTTGATGGCTCGTGGATGGAAACCGATCCGCGTGTAATGTGGTTGATGGAAAAGCTGCGTACTGATCTGAAACACAAAAAAGTATTACTGATTGCCCGTAGTGGTCCAGTGGTTGAAGCACTGGAAAATGTATTACGTCTGCATGCAGGTATCCGTACTGCCATGTTCCATGAAGGCATGAGTCTTTTGGAACGTGACCAGGCAGCAGCTTATTTTGCTGAAGAATCTTATGGTGCACAGATTCTGTTATGTTCTGAAATCGGTTCAGAAGGCCGTAACTTTCAGTTTGCATCAGACTTGATCCTGTTTGACTTACCGGCCAATCCGGATGTTTTGGAACAGCGTATTGGTCGTCTGGATCGTATCGGTCAGGAAAACCGTATCCAGATTCATGTGCCTTATCTGGTGGGTACTGCGCAGGAGCGTATGTTCCGTTGGTATAACGAAGCGCTGAATATTTTCAGCAACATTTCTCCAACGGCGCAAACGCTGCAAGAAAACTTTATTGTTGCCCTGAAAGATTGCTTGCTGGCAGATAAAGGTCAGGAATTTGAAGATCTGCTGGAAGAAGTTAGCGTACAACGTGAAGCGCTTGAAGCCGAGTTGCAGGAAGGTCGTGACCGTCTGCTTGAGTACAATTCTTGCCGTCCCGTCGTGGCACAGGAAATTGTTAATGCGCTTGAAGACTATGATGACAATACCACCTTGCCAATGTTCATGAAGCGTTTTATGGCATCGACCAATATCGACTTTGATGAGCAAAGCAATGGTACGGTGATCATCAAGCCAACGGATCAGATGCAGGTACAAGGTTTGACCCTGGATGAAGAGGGTATGACAGCCACCTTCTATCGTGACCAGGCTCAGATCCGTGAAGATGCTCAATATCTAACTTTAGAGCATCCATTCACTGAAAGCGTGATGGAAATGATCAATACTCAGGGCTTTGGTAGTACCAACGTTGCGGTCTTAAAGTCTGCAGCATTGCCACAAGGTTCTGTATTGATGGAAGTGTGGTTCAAGGTTGATGTGGTTGCACCAAAAGCACTGAACTTACCGTCAAGCTTGCCACAGCAGCTGATCCGTGTATTGCTGAGTGAAAAAGGTCAGGATCTGTCTCAGAAGATTGCGCCTGAAATCCTGAAACCATATCTACATCATTTAGATGGCAATAGCTGCCGTCAGGTAGTGAAAGCGCGCCGTGAAGTAATTGAAGCGCGTTATCAACAAGCATTGGAATTGGCTCGTTCAGCATTGCCAAACTTCAAGCAGCAGGCTAAAGAAGTATATGGTAATAAATGGCAGTATGAAATTGACCGTCTGACTTACTTAAAACAGTTCAACCCAAGTATCCGTGAAGATGAAATCGCACGTTTACAGAAATTGCAGAAAGAAGGTTTGAGTTTGTTAGAAGGTTTATCTGTAACACCTGAAGCGATTCAAGTAATGGTCGTGGTTAAGCCATAAGATCTAATGAATTATGAAAGCAGCTTTCGGGCTGCTTTTTTATGGCTGGAATTAAAGTCATGATTGAGCTTTTGGTCGGGCTGTGCTAGCTGATATTTTCTGTATTGTTTAAAATCAGCACCTCTAAGAATAAGAAATAAATACTATGTCCAAAGCACTGATTACTGTTGGCGCGAAAACCAGCCATGGCGGTATGGTCACTGAATGTGAAAACTCTTTTTTAATTAATGGCATGGCGGTGCATCTGAATGGCATGAAGCATTACTGTCCCAAGTGCCAAACTACCGTGACAGCTATTGCTAGTGATTTATCTACAATAGTCAAAGGCAGGGCTGTAATCATTGCTGGAGATAAAGCCAGTTGTGGAGCCACTTTTTTGCCGATGCAAAACCTGACTATTTCCAAAAAATAATCATCTATATCCAGACATGAGTTCATAGTGACTTAAAGGTCATAGATTGATGAATTTGGTTCTGTAGAATTTTGCATTTCAATATTAAGCTTCTTTCAGACTTTATAAAGAAATGATCAAAGAAAATAATGAAACAGGTTTTGCATTTTACTCATGCCAATGGCATTCCATCGGCAAGCTATCGCAAGTTTTTAAATTATTTTCAGGATGAATATCAGGTCAAGGCAATTCCGCTGATCGGGATGAATCCAGCCTATCCAATTACCAAAGACTGGCGTTATCTAGTAAATGAAGTGATACAGGATATCCAGCAGCAATCTCCGGATCAAAAGGTGATTGGGCTGGGACATTCATTTGGTGGTTTGATAACTTTAATGGCAGCCTATCAACGTCCGGATTTATTTTCCAAACTGGTGATCATGGATCCACCTTTCGTGATTGGTAAAAACAGTGCACTGTTTGAAGTCGTGAAAAAGCTCAACTTAAAAAGTATTGACCGTTTCACTCCGGCAGGTATTAC
This sequence comes from Acinetobacter sp. YH12241, assembly GCF_013417535.1. Taxonomy (NCBI): domain Bacteria; kingdom Pseudomonadati; phylum Pseudomonadota; class Gammaproteobacteria; order Moraxellales; family Moraxellaceae; genus Acinetobacter; species Acinetobacter sp. YH12241. The sequence goes on from NZ_VPDQ01000002.1 coordinate 198,304, forward strand.
CCTAAAACGTAAAGATTACTGGCCATCTAAACAGGACGCCGTTGAAGCGCTGAGATCGAATCGTCTGTTTAAGCATTTTGATGAGCAATGTTTTCAGGATTATATCGAAAGCGGGATTGTGCCTGATCAAGAGCGTGGAGGGGTAACTTTAGCCATTCCCAAACAGATTGAGGCAGAAATTTTCCGGACTGTACCGGCTTGGTGGTGGCGTACACCAAGAAAACCACCCCAGGTTCCGATACATTTAATCACAGCAGAGCGCAGCCAGTTTTATCAGCAAGGTTTACCACAAGGCATGCATAAGGTTTACCAAATTCATTATTCGGTGGTGCAGGGCGGACATATGTTTCCACTAGAGCATCCGGAAATGACGGCAAACCATGTTAAAGCCAGATTGAATAAGCTTTAATCTTGGTAATAAAAAAGACTCACTAAGAGTCTTTTTTTTCAGCTGGCTTAACGGATCTGAGATTGATCCAGATGACGGGCACCTTCCAGAATCATGCGAATCATGATCATGGTCTGTTCCGCAATTTCCTTACGGTCTTCAGGTGCCATATCGATCACATTGGCACCCATATTAAATACCAGTTGGGTAATCGCTCTGGCCGCAATCTCGGGATGAAATAATTTTTTATTATTTAGTCGTTCCAGACGGATCAGGTCTTCCTGAAGCTCCTGCTGGAAATAATTCAATTGGCGTTCGACTGCCTGTTTATAAGATTTTGAACCAGTATAGCCTTCACGTAACAACAGGCTTAAATTGCCTTCATCAGCATCCAGCTGAGCAATAAAGACTTCAACAGAGCTACGAATAATACTGTTCTGTTTCGATGCTTTTAGACGAGATTCATTGAGAATCTGACGCAGCACAATCCCGGCACGATCAATCAGCTCAATCGCCAGTTCATCGATATCTTTAAAATGACGATAAAAACTGTTCGGAGCAATTCCAGCCTCACGAGCAACTTCACGCAAGCTTAAAGATGAAATACTTTTTTGTGGTCCGATCAGGTTTAAAGCAGCCTGGAACAGTTCTTCCTTGGTAATGGTCGCTTTACGGCCCACACTACGGACAATAATGGGCTCATCAATGCTTTTCGATGGTAAAGACGCGTCACTGCTTATTTTCATTGAAGGCTCATTCATGAGGTGATTAGTAAAAGGCATTAACACATTATAACGAAGGCAGTCCAGCTTGTGAAATGATTAGAAACAATACAAATGTATATACAAATATATATACAAGTGTATAATAATTAAAAATCCAAGGTGATGTCTAAAACGATGCCTGTACTCGAAAAGCTTAAAACGCCATTAAATACGCTGAAAGAGAGTGTGATTGATCCATATGCGATTAATTTCTGGATGCAGAAATTAAATCCTTTATGGTCAATGAATCAGCCCTTAGGCAAGATTGTGCGCAAAGAACATGCTGCGCAGGATATGCTGAGCCTGACGATTCGTGTCAATCATTTATTCCAGTTCGGTCAGGCGGGCCAGCATCATCCTGTATTTGTGGTGGTGAACGGCATTCGTTATGAACGTAGCTATAGTCTGACCCGTATTGATCAGCAGCATATTTTATTGACGGTTAAAAAAGTGAATGCGGGTAAAGTTACTACCTGGTTTGCTGAACAGGCTGAAGTCGGCGATATCATTGAATTCGGTCAGCCTTTCGGTGACATGACTTTGCCAGAACAGGACAGCCCATTGCTTTTGCTTGCTGCGGGTAGTGGTATCACCCCAATGCTGAGTATGCTGGAAGCTTTAAAAGATAAAGCTGAACTGGTTGCACCAGTAACTTTATGGTACTGGGTTAAGAAAAACCAGGATGCTGCTTTCATTGCGCGTTTTGAAGAGCTGGCACAAAAGTTTTCAAACTTTTCTTATCAGGTATTTGCAACTCAGGAACAACCGGCTGCACCGCGTCTTGATGAATCTTATCTAGACCAATTGCAAGCATTGGAACAAAGTACAGTCTATGCATGTGGACCATCAGGTTTTGTTGCGACTGCAGAACGACTGTTTGCTTCAGCGAAACTGTTCAAAAGTGAAGCGTTCAGCATGAGTCTGAATGATGAAGCTGATACCGGTTTTGTCAATGTAACCCTGACTCAATCAAAAAAAATCGTCACGATTCCTAAAGGCCAGTCGATTCTGGTGAGTCTGGAACAACAGAATATCCGACCGACCCATGGCTGTCGTATGGGCATCTGTAATAAATGTGCCTGTAATAAAGCGGAAGGTTCAACCAAGAATCTGGTCAATGGCGCACAAAATACCGAGCCGGGTAATCTTTTAAAAATTTGTGTTAACTCAGCGCAGACTGACCTTGTCATCGACTTATAAGCGAGTTTTATCCTATGAATATGCCAGTAAAATTACAGTATTTTAAAAATCCTAAAAACCGTGAACTGACCCAGTCTGAGCTAGATGAACTTGCACGTGAGCTTGATGCCATCAAACAGGAAGTGCTGGATGATTTAGGTGAAAAAGATGCCAAATATATCCGTCGCGTATATTCGAGTATCCGTTATTCATCGATTGCAGGTCGTGCCTTATTATTTGCAGGATGGTTCCCGCCAGCATGGTTGTTGGGTACAGGCTTATTAGGCTTTGCCAAAATCATGGAAAATATGGAATTGGGTCATAATGTCATGCACGGTCAATATGACTGGATGAATGATCCGAAGCTCAATGGCCAAACCTACGAGTGGGATATTGTCGGAACTTCAGACAACTGGCGTCAAACCCATAACTTCAAGCATCATACCTATACCAATATTAAAGGCATGGATGATGATATTGGTTATGGCTTGTTGCGTTTGTTCCCTGAGCAACGCTGGAAACCAGGTTATTTATTACAGCCAATTTACAGTATTCCATTTTGCTTGTTATTCCAGTGGGGCGTAGCCATTCAAAACCTTGAATTGGGTAAATACTTCAAAGGCCGTAAAACCAAAGAACAAACTCTTGAAGAATGGAAGCCAATGCAGCGTAAAATTGGCAAGCAATTATTCAAAGATTATGTATTCTTCCCGTTGATTGCAGGTCCTGCAGCATTACCGGTATTGACAGGTAACCTGGTGGCAAATGGCCTTCGTAATATCTGGACTTTCAGTATTATTTTCTGTGGTCACTTTACTAAAGATGTAGAAGTGTTTCCGAAAGCTGTGATGGAAAATGAAAGTCGTGGTCACTGGTATATGCGCCAGATTCGTGGTTCTTCAAACTTAACCGGTTCAGAAGCGTTTCATATTTTGACTGGACATTTAAGCCATCAGATTGAACATCACTTATATCCAGATGTGCCTGCACGCCGTTATCGTCAAATGGCGCCAAAGGTAGAAGCGGTATGTAAAAAATATGGTCTGAACTATAACAATGCTAGTCTGGTAAAACAGTATGGCAGCGTAATTAAACGTATTGTGAAATATGCTTTTCCGTTTAAGAAGTAAGATGGATTTCAATAAAAAACCGCTATTCATAGCGGTTTTTTATTATTCTCAGTTTAATTAATTATTTTAAGCTCAGACTCGGGTAAATTCATTTCAAGTAGTGGAAGTACTTTATCTCGTCCTTCCAGATAAGCATACTGTGCAAGGCATAACATTGCCTCATCTTCTTCGCTATTTCCATAAGCATAAATTTCAGCATAATCTTCTAAATTATATTTTTCCAAGATTCTACTTTTCTTCTGATCCTTACTACAATCAGGTGTGTTGTATAAACCTGTCATTTTGCCTGTCAGAATTTCTACTTCACTACAAATCAGGTCAATGCCTAAATAAGTACAAACCGGTTTTAAATATAAATCCAGTGAAGCAGAAACGAGAACGACTTGATGCCCGAGTTGCTGATGTTGTCTAAGTTGCTTTAATAGCTTGGGATTTAATCTTAAAACAAGCTGCTGTGCATATTCTTCGGCAAGCTGCTGAATTTCATGCGCATGACTATTTTTGAACATGGTGTAATACAGCTTTGGGCGCATTGCATGAGCAGGATAGAGCTTAAGATAGTAAGCCTGAATCCAAGGCAGAATACGAATGCCACGTTTTAAAATCTGCCTTTTCTTTAAAGCATAGAAAATGAACCCTGTAAAACTGTCATAAGGATACAGGGTTCCATCAAAATCAAATAAGGCTAGAGTTTTATGTTTTTGATGCGGCGCATGCATGTTTGATAACGACCATCGACACGGCTGGCAAACCAGTTAGTATTATACTCACGACTCAATTTTGGGCCTGAGATCACGACTTCTGGCATCATTGCATAAATTGGCTCTTTACCGGTTTTTTCTTGATAAAGTTTACTGATGCCACGATAAGTTATAGTATCTTCAAAATCTTTAACTTTTTCTTTTTTTAAATCCGCCCGAATCTGACGTTCAGTAATAATAAAATTATTTTTTGCAAAAACGCTGATGAGCTCTCGTTCAGATTGACTCTTTTGTGAGCGAATCGCGCCATCTTTAGTATATAGTAGTAAATCGCCATCCAGGCTCAATTCGGCATCGGTTAAGCTATTTAACATGCTCTGGAATGCTGCATTACGGCTGGAATACATCCCAGAGTTATAATCAGCAAAACGATAAATCGGTTTTTCATAATCCGCAGGGTACATCATCAATCGATGAATCCCATAATACAGTCCACCATACTGGCTATACAGGTCACTACGCAAATCAGCAATACTGCCCCCTTGACGTTTATATTCCTTGGCATAGCTGATATGAACCTGCATGGAACCCAAAGTTGTAATCGGATTCATTTTTTCGCCAATATTTTGTCCAAATAGTTTGGCTGCACCTGTCAGTGCACTTACATGATAATGCTTGGCCATGTAATCAAAGATTTCACGATAAAGTTCATCTAATTGACGTTCGGTTTTGACCCGGCGCATCTGGCTTAGATAATTGTCTTCTGGGCTTGGCTGGTTTTTCAGTACATCCTGGAAATATCCTGCAACTGTTCCACCGATACTTTCACCAAGTTTATCTTTAAATTTTTCTTCCAGACGTTCCTGAACTTCTTTAACGGCTTTTTCACCAAGACCAGGAACTACCGGGTCTGCATTAAAGTTAGATTCCTGATCGACAACTGCCACGATTGAACAGATATTCTCTTTGGTTTGTGGAATACCGAGCTGGTCAGTGATGTCATAAATATCTTGTGCCCAGGATTCACGCTGGCTGACACGACCTGGAATGGCTTTACGAATATGTTCAACTTCAAGAGTTGGTTCATCATTTGACCACCATGAACCATTGCCACACCCTACAAGGCTAATAGATAAAGCAAGTATGGATACGGACTTAAGAGAAAAAACTTGAGCAAAATATTTGTTCATGGTGTCGTAAATAAATTGAAAAGATGAGTGAACAAGGCAGATGCAGTATACTATGCCCATCAGAAAAGTGATGAATTTATATCTATATTCATTGTAGTTAATAGTCAGTTTCTCAAGCGTAGATGTCTAAAATCCATGAAAGCATATTTATAAAATAAAATTTATTCTAAGATATAGGATTTAATAAATAAATTTATTGTAAAAAAAGCCCACTAAATATGGGCCTATATCTAATTTTAATGTTACTCCCTGAAAGGGTCACTTTTCCATGACCTAATCTCAGCAAAAACTAGAAGGGTAATGATGGTAAATAAGACACCAATTTCCAGAAAAAAAACATCTTTAGCTAAACCAGCTAGACTAAACGTGATTAAACTAGTAATAGAAGATATAAATAGCAAAAAAAACATAAAAATACGTTTCATTTAACAATAACCTGTTAAAATGGATGATAAATCACATAAATATTATATGTTATAAATGCTGTGATAGATAATAGATCTCTTTCATAAATCAAAAAACGATCTTCTTTTTGGTTAATATTTGCACTCTGGATTTCTTGGCATTCGTGCATAATCTGCGGATGAAATACATCGATTCAAACAAGCTTTCTGATCCTCAGTTCAAGCGATACGCAGGCATCTCATGGTCAACTTTCTATTTGATGGTTGAGCAATTGCAGAAACATGTCTCTGCCAAAGGCAGACCGCCCAAGTTAAGCCTGGAGGATCAGGTTCTGCTCTGTCTGAGCTATTGGCGGGAATACCGAACCTTATTTCATGTTGCGACGAGTTACGGGGTTTCAGAGCCCACAGCCTCAAGAATTGTCCGTCATGTTGAAGACTGCCTGATTCGGTCCAATCTGTTTAATTTATCCAAAGATTTACCCAAGGGCGAAGGCATCGACTGGAATGTTGTAATCGTGGATGCCACAGAAATTCCAATCCAAAGGCCTAAAAAAACAGAAGAAAAGCTATAGCGGTAAGAAAAAGACCCATACCTTTAAAGTACAGGCCATGATTCACTACAAAACTCAGCAAATTCTGAGTTTATGTACCAGTCGCGGTGCAGTGCATGATTTCGAGTTGTTCAAACGCAATTTAAACCAGATTCCTTTTGGGGCTTTTATTCTTGCAGATAAAGGCTATCAGGGGATTTATGTGTTGTATCCGAATAGCCTGTTGCCATTAAAAGCCAAAAGACACTGTAAATTGGATCCTGAATTGAAAATCTATAATCAAGAAATCAATAAAAGAAGAATCGGAATTGAGCATGTATTTGGCAGCCTGAAAACCTTCAAAATCCTTGCTGAGCGTTATCGAAATAGAGGTAAAAGGCTTGGTTTGAGATTCAATTTAATCGCTGGAATCTACAACTTGGAACTGAGCAAAAAATGATTTATGAAAGAGGTCTAATAATAAAATTCATTTAATTATTTTATGTGAACTATAAGTTTAAGTAATAATTTTTTAATCTAAATAATTTATATTTGTGATCTTTTATTTCAGTAAAAGTATATATTTATGCTTTTGAATTTATGTATTTAATTTCATTAGATCTCTTTCATAAATCAAAAAACGATCTTCTTTTTAATTGATATTTGCACTCCGGATTTCTTAGCATTCGTGCATAATCTGCGGATGAAATACATCGATTCAAACAAGCTTTCTGATCCTCAGTTCAAGCGATACACAGGCATCTCATGGTCAACTTTCTATTTGATGGTTGAGCAATTGCAGAAGCATGTCTCTGCCAAAGGCAGACCGCCCAAGTTAAGCCTGGAGGATCAGGTTCTGCTCTGTCTGAGCTATTGGCGGGAATACCGAACCTTATTTCACGTTGCGACGAGTTACGGGGTTTCAGAGCCCACAGCCTCAAGAATTGTCCGTCATGTTGAAGACTGCCTGATTCGGTCCAATCTGTTTAATTTACCCAAAGATTTACCCGAGGGCGAAGGCATCGATTGGAATGTTGTGATCGTGGATGCCACAGAAATTCCAATCCAAAGGCCTAAAAAAACAGAAGAAAAGCTATAGCGGCAAGAAAAAGCCCCACACTTTCAAAGTACAGGCCATGATTCACTACAAAACTCAGCAAATTCTGAGTTTATGTACCAATCGCGGTGCAGTGCATGATTTCGAGTTATTCAAACGCAATTTAAATCAGATTTCCTTTTGGGGCTTTTATTCTTGCAGATAAAGGCTATCAGGGGATTTATGTGTTGTATCCGAATAGCCTGTTGCCATTAAAAGCCAAAAGACACTGTAAATTGGATCCTGAATTGAAAATCTATAATCAAGAAATCAATAAAAGAAGAATCGGAATTGAGCATGTATTTGGCAGCCTGAAAACCTTCAAAATCCTTGCTGAGCGTTATCGAAATAGAGGTAAAAGGGTTGGTTTGAGATTCAGTTTAGTCGCTGGAATCTACAACTTGGAACTGAGCAAAAAATGATTTATGAAAGAGGTCTATTATATAAAAATGCCTCCTATAGGAGGCCTTCTTATAGTTGATTTTTTAATCGAATATCTATAATAGAGATTGTATAAATTACAATCAAAAAACAAATTAACCTCTAAAAAAGACTTTATTGAAGAAAAGGATCATTCTTGATTAGCTTAATTTCTAGGTGAGTTAAAATTGCAATTAGAGCAATCAGTCCTGAAATTTCCAAGAAGAAAATATCTTTAAAAACTATTGATAACCCTAAACAAATTATGCAGGAAAGTACCCAAAAATTAAAACTTACTAAAAAAAACAATCTAGACATGAACTCAATCACAATATTGCAAATTATGTTGAGAAAAATAGCAGAATTATTAATTAATTGTTAACTTATTTTAAACGGAAAATATACATATTTAATACAAATTGATCTGTTTTTTTTATCAATAGAGCTATTGCTCTTAAATTTACTGGAAACTTGAATCATGAAGAACCTTAACCACATTAAACTTTATAACGATTTACTTCCTAAGTTGGATGTATAAATATTTATTTGATTTTAATAATATTTTTTATGTTTTTTTAACTATATATGTTAATATTAATTTAAAGTATTAAAGTTTTTTGGTTATATTTTGATCTTGTAAAAATTTTGAAAGTCGTGGGAGGTTATTGAACTCAACAACAATGTGAAAGGCTCTAAAGATCAACCACTGTAGCTATACTGGAGAATCAAAATATAAATTTATCTATTTTAATTTTTTACTTTTCCCTTAAAAAGTATAATTTTGGTTTAAAAAACCATTAATTTCAATGTAAACAAGTTTTCCATCATGTTAGGTTTTTTAAATTAATAAAAATATAATTTGTACTTTTGACATACTTATAATTACTGGTGGTGAATGAGTATTAGTAACTCCCTAAGAATAATCCTTTAATCCCATCATTTTTCTTTCAAAATCCCATCATTTAGAAGTACTCATAGGTTAAGGAATAGATATCCTTGTTAGAAATATCTAAACTAGCGATATGCTGTAGTGCTCCTGTTTTTGTCCTAGCAAAACTGTCCGCTTCATCCAAATACTGAAATATGAGTTCTCTAAGGGTTTTGTGCTTAAGTTGCATCTCAGGGTTCAATATTTTTTCAGGGTGCAATTCAATCTCGGCTTCCGTGCGTTTGATTCATTCCTCAGCCAATGATTTTTTGCTGAACGTTTTGGATTGCTTAAATTCAGGGTAGCCTTGACGTTATATACGGATCTGAGCTCTATACCGAGTTGTACCGTCTTTTGTTTGTCGCTTAGTGACCATGCCCATGAATTTGCACCATAAAAATGTAGTGGTGCAAATAGGTTGCAAATAAAGAGCGTTAAAAGTCAATACGGAGCGACTAAACGAAGTTAAATGAGGTTAAAGATTTTGAGTAAAAATAATGTAATTTCAGAATTGTTTGATAGGTCAATAGATAAGAAACTTTGGGTCGCTCCCATGGCAGGTGTCACCGATCGTCCATTTAGAACCTTATGCAAGTACTTCGGTGCGGGTCATGCGGTCAGTGAAATGATGACTTCTGACAAGACCTTGCGCATGAGTAAAAAAAGCTTATATCGGGCGAATTTTGATGGTGAGCTGGCACCAATCTCAGCACAGATTGCTGGTTCTGATCCGCATGACTTAGCTGAGGCAGCACGCTATCAGGTCGCAAATGGGGCACAAATTGTTGATATTAATATGGGTTGTCCAGCAAAGAAAGTCTGTAATAAGCTGGCCGGTTCTGCCTTGTTAAAGGATGAAGATCTGGTTGCACGTATTTTAGATGCAGTCGTTGCTGCAGTTGATGTTCCTGTGACTTTAAAAACCCGTTTGGGCTATCTCAACGGTCATGAAAATATTCTGCGAGTTGCAAAACGTGCTGAAGACGCGGGGATTGCAGCGCTGGCATTACATGGTCGTACTCGTGAAGACATGTACCTCAATACGGCACGTTACTCCTTAATCAAGGAAGTGAAAGGGATGTTGAGTATTCCCGTGATTGCGAACGGAGATATTGATAGCCCTGAGAAAGCCAAATATGTACTGGACTATACAGGTGCAGATGCCATCATGATTGGCCGTGCTGCACAAGGACGTCCCTGGATTTTTCGTGAAATTGCACATTATTTAGAAACTGGAGAGCATCTTGCTGCGCCAAGTATTGCTGAAGTGAAAGATGTGTTATTAGGACATCTATCTGAGCTTTATGAATTTTATGGTGAATATTCAGGTTGCCGTATTTCGCGTAAGCATATTGCCTGGTATACCAAAGGACTACGTTCGAGTAATGAATTCCGTCAAAATATGTATCAAGTAGAAAACACTGCCGATCAATATAAAGTGGTGGAAAACTATTTTAATGGATTACTGGAACATGGACATATCATGAGCGATGTACAAATAGATCAGGTAAATCTGTTAGAAACTAAATAAAAAGATAGATTTCCTACTTATTTCAAAAGGTACTGTAGTAAATACAGTACCTTTTTTATCTTATAGCTAAAATTTTATATGCTTCCGTTACATTAAAGACTGTAGTGAACATAGCCGCATATTAAGTTCACTGAAACTGGACATGACATAGACATTGTTTACGTGAAATTGCTCTAAGCTGAATTTCTAGCATGGCAAGATGTTTATTCAATCTTGTTCATTCTCATGATCAAGGGAGATCTATAATGACAAATACCAATCGTCCAGTTACAGACTTTGGCAATAAAACCTCGACTGAATTACCAGAGGAACGTAGTGACGCATTAAATCAAGATGCAACAGATGCCAGTGCTCGACCAGATTTAAATTCACCTCAAAAAGATAATCCTCGTGTGCCAGATATGAATGAAGGTGAGGATAATGTACTTGCTACCAGTGCAGGTACTTTAGGCGGGGCAGCAGTTGGAGCGACTGCCGGTCTGGTAGGTGGTCCTCCAGGGGCAGTAGTAGGCGGTATCATTGGCGGTGTTGTAGGCGGTATTGCAGGGAATGATATTGCTTCACCTGATCATCCGAAACAAACGGATAACTATGAGCATCCAGAAAATCATCCAGAGGCAGATAATTATCAGCATCCGGACACGATTAAGCAGGAAGATGATTACTGGAGAAATGAGCATACCAACCGTCCGTATTATACCGAATCACGTACTACTTACAGCGATCTCGACTATGATCGTGACTATCGTGGTGCTTATCGAGTGGGTTATGAAAACCGTCCACTATATGACCGTCAGACTGACTTCGAACATGCCGAACCTGAATTACGAACCAAATGGGAACAGGTAAAAGGTGAATCCCGTTTGAATTGGGAAGAAGCAAAATTTGCGATCAAAGATGCTTGGCATCGTATGACTCGTTAAAGAATCGATATAAAAAACCTCTCCGTGGAGTAATGCCAGTCAGTTAAGAAATTGACTGGCATTTTCTTGGGTATTTCAGTGGTTTACCTTTCACAACTCTTGGGCAACTTCTAACCCTCCTCTCAGGCAAAACATACCTCCTAGATTTCTCCAGTAA